>NZ_JPGM01000045.1:0-84307 GCF_000731655.1 Burkholderia sp. MSh2
CCAGTTCCCGGCACAGGTCCGGCACCGACAGCCCCGATTCCACGCGCTTGAGCGCGTCCATGATCTGGCTGTCCGTGAATCTCGATTTCTTCATGCTGTAGAACTCCCTCAACGAGAAAACTCTACTTCTGATCACACCGGTCTTTTGGGGGGATTACCCATCCATCGGCCACGCCCGCCGCGCCCACGCAAGTCCCCGCGGCCGCCCCGGTAACAGGCGCGGAAAATTCGCCCCCGACTAACGCAACGACGAGCGTCGCGGCGCCATCCGATCCGGGTTCCAACGATCCCTCGGGAGAGCATTTCCTCGCCTGGCTTCGCCAAGGCATCGCGAGCCGCAAGATCATCATCAACGATGCGAAGGCCCTGGTGCATACCGTGGCGAACACGGCGTATCTCGTCAGCCCCGGCGTCTTTCAACGCTACGCCCAGGAATATCCCCAGGTCGCGCGGCTCGCCAAGGACGCGCAACTCGACGGCTGGCAATGGGTGCAGAAACGCTTCGAGCAACTGCGCCTGCACCGCAAACAGGCCAATGGGTTGAACATCTGGACGTGTGAGATCGCGGGTCCGTGCAAGACACGACGCGTGCATGGCTATTTGCTATCGACACCAGCGAGCTTGTTCTCCGAGGCCGATGTCCCGATCAACAATCCGTATTTGAAGCTCGCGGAGTAAATAGCCCGCTGGTCAACCCGACGAAAAAGCATGCGAATATGCTGAAGTAAATCGGGAGACTACAGATGAATACGCAGGGAAGGCAGTTACCGCTGGAAACGCTGCGGAATGCAATCGCTGATGGCCTGTGGACGTTGAGTGCGAACGATGTGCCCAGCACCTGTACGCGCCTTGGGCTCGCCGAAGGGACCATCGAAGAAGCATTTCGCAGCAAGCGACAGTACGTGCGCAGCCGAATTGTCTCTATGTCCGAATCTGAACTGCTTGCCCTTGCTCGGGCCATTATCAGGGAATATGACATCCCCGCATTGAGCGACTTTGTCAGTGAATTGACTACACACGCCGAATTTCGCATCACTGACCTCACGCGACGGACCATTCTGGAAGCGCTTGATTCAGTCGACGAGTTGTTCGGGAATTCCGCCGTCATGGATGGCTTGGGAACGTTGGCCCCGAACTGGCAAAAAGCCAGCACCTATTCCTTGAGCTTCGAAGCGACGTTGGCGAGTGATGTCGAGCAACATTACTTACGAAATCGAGATCTTTCCAACAGCCAACTTCTCGAACTTTGCGGCGCGCTAACCTGTTCTCAAGCGAGATTCTTTTCTTTACTTGAACTGGTCACCAGCCCGCTATCCAGGAAGGGAATCGAGCAGGAAAAGCTAGCGCAGGCCTTGAACGAACCACTCGCCGCAGACGGTTTCGAGTTGAAAGTAACAGGGCAGATGTCTCGCCACCCGATCTATTCCGTCAGGAGGTTGCTAGGCGGCGTGAAAGGCGCGGCCAAGAATCTCATCTTCGCATCTGTCAACGTCAAGCCGGACCTCGTTTTCGTCGATGCCATTAACAACGACGTCGCTATCGTCAACGATTCGGATGCCCTCATTTATGATCGCTTTTTGCAAGAGACTGGCCTCACCTGGGTAGAACTCAACGCCTGGTGGGCTGATCTACAAGGCTTGGAAAATAACGAGTCTTCGCGTCGCACACTGTACCTGCATTTGCGCGACGCGGTTCTATCCGCGAACTCTCCAGGGGAATACGCCCTCTTCCAAACCTACTACAAACACTTCGTGCCCCTGCTTGCACAGGATCTTCCCGCACTGATTCCGCAAGTCTATTTGCACTTCGACCCGAGGACGGCAATTCAACGCGACTCCAATCCCGTGCTAGCTCGTCAACGCATGGACCTGTTGCTCCTACTCGATCACGGCACGCGAATCGTCATCGAAGTCGACGGCAAGCATCATTATGCGGAAGGTGCCCATGCATCGCCATCTCGCTACGGAGCCATGGCAGCAGAAGACCGGAAACTTCGCCTTCAGGGATACGAGGTGTACCGGTTTGGAGCGGCCGAGTTTTCGGACACGGCTCGAAGCGAGCGTGGATGGACAGTAGGGCCGATTTCCGAGGGACTTGTCGTTGACTTCCTTGAACGACTCTTCCAAAAGCATCCTCTCCGACGAACGCATACGCCCAATAGTTGAGCCCGAACCGGTATGGGCAATTCGATAGCCATCAAGAAGCAACCAAAGGCAGTGTTCAATCCGCTGATCGGGGGCGCAGCACGTCGCACCGGTTGCTGCCGCACGCAGGTATATTCTCTGGAAAACCGCGTCGAACAGCCATTATCTGGCACACGATAACGACAATAGGATGTCCGAGGGTATTCTCACGATGAGTCAGGAAAATATCATCCGCTACTGGCATGCTGTCGAGCTGTTGCAGCCGCAAGAAGCCCCGAAGCCACGAAAACGCGACACGCTTTACGCCTCGTATTTCCACGACACGACGATCCGTCGACTCACGCCTCCGTGGGCTGCCGGGAGCCCTGTCGTGAAACAAGCGCTGCCGAAAAAGCGCATATGGAGTCACACGCTTTATGCCCACCTCTACGACAGCCAGTTAGTCGCCAAGGAACTCGAAAAGCTGTACGGCGCCGACGATGGCTATCGGGAACCGCAATCCCGGGAATCCGCGCTTTTCGCGATGAAATTCACGTCCGAGGGCTTGATGGTTCCGGACAGCCTGGTGATCTCCAGTGAGGCATGGTTCCTCGGACGCGCCCTCAAGGGGAAAGATTGGACTCACGGCTTCGATGACGATCAAAACGCCATCCGCAAGCAGACCCTCTCGCTGACGGGCGGCCAGGTCAGCGAGGAGGCCTTGCGAAAGCTGGTGCAAGTGATCTTGGACTTCCTCGAAGTCGACGACTTTTTCGGGAATCCCGTCGAACGCCGAGTGCGCTGGCGCTCGACGCCGATCAATCCCAAAAAGCCGATGCAGGAGGACGATCCCCTCAACAGCTTCCTGCTTTCTGACCTGAGCATGGTCGCGCAACGAGCACGTCAAGGGATCACCAGCGCCCCGCTGGATCGGTATCTGCAGATCCACGATGATCGCCGACGCCTACATCTCGATAGCAACGAAGCCTCCGAACCGCTGATCGAACGCTTGCTGCCCCAACGCTATAGCCCCGGATGCTGGCCCTCGGAGCGGCATCTCGGCCTGGTCCATTCGCAGCAACTAGCGGTCAACACGATTCTCGACACCCTGGCCGACGGCGAAGGCCTGTTAGGTATCAATGGGCCGCCCGGAACGGGCAAAACGACCCTGCTCCGGGATCTGATCGCCGCCATCGTGACGCGCCGCGCTGACGTTCTCGCCAGTTTTCCGCGCGCCTCGTCCGCCTTCGTCTCAAAAGGTATGGAAAACGCGAATGACGGCGGCCGGGCCCAACACTGCCACTTGCTCAAATCGGAGTTGTTCGGTTTCGAAATCGTGATCGCCTCGTCCAACAACGGCGCAGTCGAAAACGTGACGCTGGAATTGCCCCAGCGGGACAAGATCGACGAGAGCTGGTGGCCCGAGGCGGACTACTTCAGCGACCTGGGGGAGCTAGTGAGCGGCAAGCCGTCCTGGGGATTGATCTCGGGCGCCTTGGGGAGCAAGACCCGCCGCAATGCTTTCGTGAATCGCTACTTCTATGGCGAGCGTCCCGCTCGGCCCTCATCAGCGCCCGATCCATCCGACGTCGCCGATCCATCGAATCCCGACACCGCCGAGCTGCTGGACGACGACGAGGCGGCCCTTGAGGATGGCGTCGACCATGAAGTCGTTGCCGCCAGTGCGGTCGATGCAATGCCCGCGGACAAACCGCAAGGTCTATTGGGATGGCTCGATGCCCAGGCCGATATCGAGCGTACGACCGAAGAGCGCCTGCAGATCTGGCAGCAAGCCGTCGCCGACTACCAGAAAGCGCGCGCTGACGTCGAACAGATTGCCAGCCATCTCGACGGGCTCCGCACACTCTTCCCGACGTTGCATCACATCCGGCAGGAGACATCGCGCCACGCGACCGACCTTGAAGCTTTGACGGCGAATGAGTTGAAGGCCATCGAGCAGGCCGCCCGTTTTGACCAAGAGGAGTGGAAGCCGGCGCACACCGCGCTGGCCAACTGCCTTGAGGCACTGGAACGCCAGCAGCAGACCAAGCCCGGCTTCTGGCAACAGCTCCGGACCCTTGGCCGCGCCGGGCGCGTCTGGCGCACGGAGCTCCAGTCGCTTACACGTCGCCATTCGCTGGCCGAAGCCGGGTTCCAGCGGGTCGATCGAGTAGCGCATCAGCAGGAAACCGAGCGGAAAAAGCTCGCCCGGGCAATCGCAGACACGAAGGGAGCGCTGGCACGTCTTGAAACCCGCGCCCTCGCAGTGGCCGACCAGATCGCGGTCATCGCGAGAGACGCCAAGGCCATCCATCTGCTGACCTGGTTAAGCAGCGGCATCGTTGGCCGCAGCGACACCGTCGAACTCGCCGAACCCTGGATCATCGAGGGTTGGCGGCAAGCGCGAGCGAATCTCTTCATCCAGGCGCTCAAACTGCACCGCACCTTCCTCGCGCTGGAAGCCAAGCGCCTGCGGACCAACCTGAAATTCATCAACAGCGTGTTGACCGGCGGCCGCTACCTCGGCATGTCGCGCGCGGCAATACGCTCGACCTGGGCCTCCCTGTTCCTGGTCGTCCCGGTCCTCAGCAGCACCTTCGCCTCGTTCGCACGGTCGTTCGGTTCACTGGACACCGGCGAGATCGGTTGGTTGCTGGTTGACGAAGCTGGCCAGGCCACTCCCCAGGCGGCCGTCGGCGCCCTCTGGCGGGCTCGACGCGCGGTGCTCGTGGGCGATCCGCTTCAACTCAAGCCCATCGTCAAGGTGCTCGATGCGGTCCTCGAACACATGCGGACGCGCTATCGCGTTGACGCGCACTGGCTTCCCAACCGCCAGTCCGCACAGACGCTGGCCGATCAGGCGACGCGGTGGGGTCGCATGATGGGACCGCCCGATGCAAAGACCTGGGTCGGGCTCCCCCTTGTCGTACACCGCCGCTGCGACCGACCCATGTACACCCTCGCCAACCGCATCGCGTACGACGGTGCGATGGTCTACGGCACGCTGGCCCCGTCGCCGGCCAAAGAAACCCGTGCGAGCTTGCCGACTGGCTGGATTCACGTCCGGGGCCCGGCTTCCGGTAATTGGGTGCCGGCCGAGGGTAAGATGCTTCGGCAACTGATCGCGCGACTGAAAGCCGACACGGTCGATCTCGCCGATATTTCGGTCATCACGCCATTCAAGGATGTCAAACAGGGGCTTAGCGCGATGCTGCCGTCGCACATGGTCTACGGGACTATTCACACCATGCAGGGCAAAGAATCGCCGGTGGTGATCGTAGTCCTCGGCGGCAACACGACGAGCCCTTTCGCACGGGAATGGGCGATCTCAGAGCCGAATCTGCTCAACGTCGCCGCTACACGGGCAAAGCGCCGGCTCTACGTGATTGGAGATCACGATGACTGGAAGTCCCGCCGGCTGTTCTGCGATTGCCTGGATCTACTTCCCCCCGTGTCGCTTGACCCTGCCGCCGTGCCTGCCTGAACGCAGCGAGCCTGAATGAGGGCAATCCGAGCGGTTACTTGTTGGACCACCCGGAGACCCACGCCACCGATCCGTGTCGGCGCTGAAGGGTACGAATCACCGAGGAGCAACAACCAAGCCCTCGCACCATTCTGCTGAGTCGGCCAGGCACTCACCACGCCGTGATTAGAGGTATGCTTTCCACTGGAACCTATGGAGGTCCAAGGACGTTTGCGATATCGGGCGCTTCGGAAGCGAAATTGTTTTTGCTGGTCAGTTTGCCAGTCACCGACTAAGCGCCCCAAAGAAAAAACCCCGCAGAGCCTAGACTCTACAGGGTTTTAGCCACTTCTTCTGGCGGAGCGGACGGGACTCGAACCCGCGACCCCCGGCGTGACAGGCCGGTATTCTAACCGACTGAACTACCGCTCCTTGGTCTGGCTGAATCTGGAAACTGGTGGGTGCTGAGGGGTTCGAACCCCCGACCTACGCCTTGTAAGGGCGCCGCTCTACCAGCTGAGCTAAGCACCCGTTTCCGATTCGTTCTGGCTGCGATCTGCGTTTCGGCATCAACAACCAGCGAGCCCGCAAGTTTAATTCATACCCGATCATTTTGCCAAGCCCGGATGTGAATTATTTTTCATACTCGCACACACGGTGGTGTCGATACGCATAAAAAAACCCGCGGACGCGCCGCGGGTTTCGTGAACACCTTCTGGAAGTACGGCGTTCGGTGCGTCAGTGCTTGACGAATTCCGTCGAGCCGGCATCCTTCGCCGCATCGGCGACCGGTGCCGCCGCCTTCGCCTCTTCTTCCGGCGGCAGCGGCGTCGGCGAACGCTCGAGCGCGAGTTCGAGCACCTTGTCGATCCAGCGGACCGGCACGATCTCGATCGCGTTCTTCACGTTGTCCGGAATCTCGGCGAGATCCTTCACGTTCTCTTCCGGGATCAGCACGAGCTTGATGCCGCCGCGATGCGCGGCCAGCAGCTTTTCCTTCAGCCCGCCGATCGGCAGCACTTCGCCACGCAACGTGATTTCGCCCGTCATCGCGACATCGGCACGCACGGGGATACCCGTCAGCACCGACACCAGCGCGGTCGTCATCGCACCGCCGGCGGACGGACCGTCCTTCGGCGTCGCGCCTTCCGGCACGTGAATGTGGATGTCCTGCTTCTCGAACGCCTCGTCCTTGATGCCCAGACGGCGCGAACGCGAGCGCACGACCGACCGAGCCGCCTCGACCGATTCCTTCATCACGTCGCCGAGCGAACCCGTGCGAATCACGTTGCCCTTGCCCGGCATCACCGCGGCTTCGATCGTCAGCAGATCGCCGCCGACTTCCGTCCACGCGAGGCCCGTCACCTGACCGACCTGGTTTTCCTTCGCCGCCAGGCCGAAGTCGTACTTGCGCACGCCGAGGAACGTGTCGAGGTTGTCGCCGTCGACCTTGATCGCGCCCGATGCCTTCTTCAGCAGCAGCATCTTCACGACCTTGCGGCAGATCTTCGACACTTCCCGCTCGAGCGAACGCACACCGGCTTCACGCGTGTAGTAGCGGATGATGTCGCGGATCGCCTGCTCGGTCACCTCGATCTCGCCTTCCTTCAGCCCGTTGTTCTTCTTCTGCTTCGGCAGCAGGTAACGCTGGGCAATGCTGACCTTCTCGTCTTCCGTGTAGCCCGACAGACGGATCACTTCCATCCGGTCGAGCAGCGGCGGCGGGATGTTCAGCGAGTTCGACGTCGCGACGAACATCACGTCCGACAGGTCGAAGTCGACCTCGATGTAGTGGTCGGCGAACGTGTGATTCTGTTCCGGATCGAGCACTTCGAGCAGCGCCGACGACGGATCGCCGCGGAAATCCATGCCCATCTTGTCGACTTCGTCGAGCAGGAAGAGCGGATTGCGCACGCCGACCTTCGTGAGGCTTTGCAGGATCTTGCCCGGCATCGAGCCGATATACGTACGGCGGTGGCCGCGGATCTCGGCTTCGTCACGCACGCCGCCGAGCGCCATCCGGACGAACTTGCGGTTCGTCGCACGGGCGATCGACTGGCCGAGCGAGGTCTTGCCGACGCCCGGAGGCCCGACGAGGCACAGGATCGGCGCCTTGACCTTGTCGACGCGCTGTTGCACCGCGAGATACTCGAGGATCCGTTCCTTGACCTTCTCGAGGCCGAAGTGATCCTCGTCGAGCACCTGCTCGGCGTTCGACAGGTCGTTGTTGACCTTGCTCTTCTTGCGCCACGGCAGGCCGATCAGCGTGTCGATGTAGTTGCGCACGACGGTGGCTTCCGCCGACATCGGCGACATCAGCTTCAGCTTCTTCAGCTCGGCGTCGGCCTTCTTCTTCGCTTCCTTCGGCATGCGCGCGGCGTTGATGCGCTTCTCGAGTTCCTCGAGATCGGCGCCTTCCTCGCCCTCGCCCAGTTCCTTCTGGATCGCCTTGACCTGTTCGTTCAGGTAGTACTCGCGCTGGCTCTTTTCCATCTGGCGCTTCACGCGCCCGCGGATGCGCTTTTCGACCTGCAGGATGTCGATCTCGGCTTCGAGCTGTGCGAGCAGGTGCTCGAGCCGCTCGATGACCGGGAACATCTCCAGGATGTGCTGCTTCTGGTCGAGCTTCAGCGGCAGGCGCTCGGCGATCATGTCGGCGAGGCGGCCTGCTTCATCGATGCCCGACAGCGACGTGAGGATCTCCGGCGGGATCTTCTTGTTCAGCTTCACGTACTGGTCGAACTGCGACACGATCGCACGGCGCAGCGCTTCAGTTTCGGCGCTGTCGGCATGATCGGGTTCGAGCGGCATTACGTCGCAGGAGAATTGCGTCTCCTGTTCCTCGATCGACAACGCCTTCGCGCGCTGCAGGCCCTCGACGAGCACCTTGACGGTGCCGTCCGGCAGCTTCAGCATCTGCAGGATGTTGGCGATACAGCCGACCTCGTACATGTCCTTTTCGGTCGGTTCGTCCTTGGCCGCGGTTTTCTGGGCGACGAGCATGATGTGCTTGCCGCCTTCCATCGCTGCTTCGAGGGCCTTGATCGACTTCGGCCGGCCCACGAAGAGCGGAATCACCATGTGCGGGAAAACGACGACATCCCGCAGCGGCAGCAGCGGGAGCGTGATGCGTTCCGGCGGGAGAAGTTGGGTGCCTGACATTTCATTTCCCCATGAGTGGAATCAATTGTTCGGTAATTGAGGCCGCCACAACGAATTGCAAGCCTTCAAGTGCGGGAAATATTCGGTAAGAAAGTAACCACCGCGTGTCGAGTCAGAGTTACCCACAAGATAAACGAAAAAAAGCCGCCCACGGTCTCATGAACGGCCTTTTTCGCAGTACATCGTCGGCAAGCCGGTCAGTTCGAACCCGCCACCTTCGGCGTGTCCTCGTAGATCAGCAAGGGCTTGCCGTCGCCATCGATGACGTTTTCATCGATGATGACCTTGCTGACCCCCTTCATCGTCGGCAGCTCGTACATCACGTCGAGCAGCGCCTGTTCGATGATCGAACGCAGACCGCGCGCACCGGTCTTGCGGCGAATCGCCTTGCGGGCGACCGCCTGCAGGGCGCCCGGACGGATCTCCAGCTCGACGCGCTCCATCGCGAACAGCTTGTGATACTGCTTGACGAGCGCGTTCTTCGGCTCGACGAGGATCTTCATCAGCGCGGCTTCATCGAGCTTGCCGAGCGTCGCGACCACCGGCAGACGGCCGATCAATTCGGGGATCAGACCGAATTTGATCAGGTCTTCCGGCTCCGTTTCGCGCAGCACTTCGCCCGCGTCGCGTTCCTGCTTGCTCTTGACCGTCGCGCCGAAGCCGATGCCGGTTTTCTCGGTGCGGTCGGTAATCACCTTCTCGAGGCCGTCGAACGCGCCGCCGCAGATGAACAGGATGTTGGTCGTGTCGACCTGGATGAAATCCTGGTTCGGGTGCTTGCGGCCGCCCTGCGGCGGCACCGACGCCATCGTGCCCTCGACGAGCTTCAGCAGCGCCTGCTGGACGCCCTCGCCCGACACGTCGCGCGTGATCGACGGGTTGTCCGACTTGCGGCTGATCTTGTCGATTTCGTCGATGTAGACAATCCCGCGCTGGGCCTTGTCGACCTCGTAGTTGCAGTTCTGCAACAGCTTCTGGATGATGTTCTCGACGTCCTCGCCGACGTAGCCGGCTTCGGTCAGCGTCGTCGCATCGGCGATCACGAACGGCACGTTCAGCAAGCGCGCGAGCGTTTGCGCGAGCAGCGTCTTGCCGGAGCCCGTCGGGCCGATCAGCAGGATGTTGCTCTTCGACAGCTCGACGTCGTCCTTCTTGTCGAGATGCTTCAGGCGCTTGTAGTGGTTGTACACGGCCACCGCGAGGATCTTCTTCGCGCGCTCCTGGCCGATCACGTACTGATCGAGGATGTCGCGAATTTCCTGCGGGCTCGGCAAATCCGACCGCGACAGCGTGGCCTCGACGCCGGCGGCGGCCGCCTCGTCGCGAATGATCTCGTTGCAGAGGTCGATACATTCATCACAGATGAACACCGACGGGCCCGCAATGAGTTTTTTCACCTCATGCTGGCTCTTCCCGCAAAACGAGCAATACAACAGCTTCTCGCTGTTCGAACCTTTTTTGTCCGCCATGAATGTAGCGCCTCCGGACAGGTAAATGACATGATACGCCGAATGCTCCGAACGCCGCGCCTAGGGCGCGACCGGAGTCGGCTGGATGCGCTTGCCACGGATGCTCGGGGCGTTCGGAACGCCTCAGGGGGCGCCGCGCGAATCGGGGCGGCACCCCACTTAAGCTCACGGGCGCTTCAGCAGCACCTGATCGATCAGCCCGTACGCCTTCGCATCCTCGCTCGACATGAAGTTATCACGGTCGGTGTCGCGCGCGATGCGCTCGACGTCCTGGCCCGTGTGCTGGGCGAGCAACTGGTTCAGTCGCTCCTTCAGGTAGAGGATCTCGCGCGCCTGGATCTCGATGTCGGACGCCTGGCCGCGTGCGCCGCCGAGCGGCTGGTGAATCATCACGCGCGAGTTCGGCAGCGCGAAGCGCTTGCCCTTCGCACCCGACGCGAGCAGGAACGCACCCATGCTGGCCGCAAGGCCCATGCACAGCGTCGACACGTCCGGCTTGATGAACTGCATCGTGTCGTAGATTGCCATGCCGGCCGACACCGACCCGCCCGGGCTGTTGATGTAGAGGCTGATGTCCTTGTCGGGATTCTCGCTCTCGAGGAACAGCAGCTGCGCAACCACGAGGTTGGCGGTCTGGTCGTTCACTTCGCCGACCATGAACACCAGGCGCTCCTTCAGGAGACGCGAGTAGATATCGTACGAACGCTCGCCGCGGCCGCTCGTTTCGACGACGATCGGCACCAGCCCCAGCGCTTGCGCCTCGAAACCCTGCGGCGCGTTCGAAGCAAGCATGTCCAGCAATTCAGCGCGAGTGATCATTCAATGAACCTTGTTCGAATGGAAAATTGAACGGAAGGAAGCCGCCCGCCCAATTGCCATATTAATGGCAACCGTGCGCTTGACGTAAAAACGGCGTGCAGGCCGTCGCTCCGACAGCCGGCACGCCGCTAGAGCAACACTTACGCTTGCGCCGATGCGCTTGCGAGTGCCTCGAAGCTCACTTCCTTGTCCGTCACCTTCGCCTTGCCCAGCACGAAATCGACGACGTTGCTTTCAACGACGAACGCTTCCATCTCGGCGAGGCGTTGCTGGTTCGAATAATACCAGCGGACCACTTCCTTCGGGTCTTCGTAGCTCTTCGCGAACTCGTCGACTTCCGCGCGGATCTGTTCCGGCTTCGCTTCGAGACCGTTCGCCTTCACGAGTTCGGCCAGCACGAGGCCCAGCTTCACGCGGCGCTCTGCCTGCTCGGCGAACATCTCGGCCGGGATCGGTGCGTCCTTCGCGTTCGGCACGCCGCGCTGCGCCAGATCCTGGCGAGCCATTTCGACGAGGCGTTGCTGGTCCTGCTCGATCAGCGCCTTCGGCACGTCGAGTTCGGAAATCTTCAGCAGCGCGTCCATCACCTGGTTCTTGACGATCGACTGCGTGCGGCGCTTCGCTTCACGCTCGAGGTTTTCCTTGATCTCGCCGCGCATCTTCGCGAGATCGCCGTCTTCGATGCCGAGCGACTTCGCGAAGTCCGCGTCGATTTCCGGCAGGTGCGGCCACTCGATCTTCTTCATCGTGACCGTGAATTGCGCCGTCTTGCCGGCGACGTCCTTGCCGTGGTAATCGTCCGGGAACTTCAGGTCGAACGTACGCTGTTCGCCGTCCTTCAGGCCCAGCGCCGCCGTTTCGAACTCCGGCAGCATGCGGCCTTCGCCGAGCACGAACGGGAAGTCTTCCGCGGTGCCGCCCTGGAACGCGACGTCGTCGATCTTGCCGACGAAGTCGACCGTCACGCGGTCGCCGTTCTTCGCTGCGGTATCCGCGCCGCCGTCGCCGTGCTCGCCGGCTTCGCCGCGTGCGTGGTAGTGCACGCGCTGCTTGCGCAGGATGTCCAGCGTACGGTCGATTTCGGCGTCGCCGATCGACGTCGTCGAGCGCTCGACTTCAGCCGTCGCCAGATCGCCGATCTTCACTTCCGGGTAGACCTCGAACGTCGCGTCGAACGCGTACGCATCGTCAGCCTGTTCCTGTTTCGGCTCGAAGCTCGGCTGGCCGGCGACGCGCAGGTTTTCCGCGCGGCTGATCGTGAAGAATTCCTGGCCGATCTTGTCGCTCAGCACTTCCGCCTCGACCTGACCCGCGTATTGTTGCGCGACCATCTTCAGCGGCACCTTGCCCGGGCGGAAACCCGGCATGCGCACGTTCTTCGCGAGTTTCTGGATACGGGCGTCGATTTCCTTCTGCACGGTGTCTTTCGGCAGGGAAATCGTCACACGGCGTTCAAGCTTGCCGAGGTTCTCAACAACGTTAGCCATGGCTTCAATCGTCCTAAAATTATTCGAGCGAATCGGGTTTTCCTTGCCGTGCCTGCCTGCGGCGTCGCATACGCCGCGCCGGAGCGCCACGCCATCCCTGCACGCGCCGGATGGCTAGCGCAAGCGGCTCGGAGCACGGCTTTGGCCGGAAGAATCGACTATTCTAGCAAACAATTTTCATCACACCGCCAGATCGCCGCGACGCGCATGCGTCCGCGCCGCGTCGGCGGCCCCGCGCACGGCGACCCGTGCGGATTGCCGCTATGCCGGGCGCCGTATCCACCGCGGCCCCGCCATCCTGTAAGCTCCGACTGACGGTACGCCGCCGTCGTCGCGGCCCCGCGATTCCTCATATCAATCACGCCTTCCGGAGACACCATGCCGCAACACCCGTCCGCGCCTGTCGTCGTCATCGCGCCCGATTCGTTCAAAGGCTCGCTTTCCGCCGAGCAGGTCGCGGACGCGATCGCCGCCGGCATCCGCCGCGCGCGGCCCGACGCGATCGTGCGCTGCTGTCCGATGGCCGACGGCGGCGAAGGCACGCTCGACGCAATGCTGGCGGGCGGCGGCACGCGGCGCACGCTGCGGGTGGCCGGCGCGTCGCTCGCGGCGCGCGACGCGGCGGTCGGCGTGATCGATGCCCGCACCGCGATTGTCGAGACGGCCGAGATCGTCGGCATTACCGACCCGGTCGGCATGAGCGTGCCGGTCGACGCGCGCAGCACGCGCGGCATGGGCGAAGCCATCCGCGTGCTGCTCGACGACGGCGTGCGCCGCTTCTTCGTCGCGCTCGGCGGCAGCAGCACCAACGATGCGGGCGCCGGCCTGCTCGCGGGCCTCGGCCTGCAATGCTTCGACGCGAGCGGCGAGCCGGTCGAGCCCGTGCCGTCGCGGCTCGCCGAGATCGCGCGCATCGACGCATCGGGGCTCGATCCGCGCCTGCAGGAGACGGAATTCATCGGCATGTCCGACGTCGACAATCCGCTGACGGGCGCGCACGGCGCGACCGCCGTGTTCGGCCCGCAAAAGGGCGTGACGCCCGGGCAGGTTGCGACCCTCGATGCCGCCCTCGCCCGCTTCGCCGACCTGCTCGAAGCCGCGCTCGACCGGCGTCCGGCGGGCGCGTCCGGCGACCGCAGCCGCGACCTGCCGGGCGCCGGCGCGGCGGGCGGCCTCGGTTTCGCGCTGCACGTGCTCGGCGCGCGGTTCGAAGCCGGCGCCGAGGTGGTCGCGCGACAGGTCGGGCTCGACGCGGCGCTCGCCGGCGCCGACTGGCTGATCACCGGCGAAGGCCGCTCCGACGTGCAGACGCTGCACGGCAAGGCTCCGTTCATCGCCTGCCGGCACGCACAGGCCGCCGGCGTGCCCGCGTCGCTGCTGTCGGGCGCGGTCGACCCGGCTGCGCTGCCGCGCCTGTCCGAACATTTTTCGGGCTGCTTTTCGCCGGCGCCCGGGCCGATCACGCTCGACGTCGCGATCCGCGACGCGGCGAATCTGCTCGCGAACGAAGCGGAGCAATTGACGCGCCTGAAATACGGTGCACACTGAGCGTTGACCCGAGCGCGCGATACAGGAACAATCGGGCCCGCCCTTTTTCTTCAGGATTCGACATGAAAGGCCGTCAAGCCGGGCTCGATCAGTTTCTGACCTATCGCCTCCACGCGCTCACGAAGCGATCCGACCGCGGGATCGGCGAGGTGTACCGGCACAAGCTCGACATCTCGCTGCCCGAGGCGCGCGTGATCGCCGCCGTCGGCGCCTTCGGCCCGTTCTCGATCATGGATCTGGCGCGCCACACCAACCTCGACAAGAGCCAGGCGAGCCGCGCGGCCGAGGCGCTGCTGCGCCAGGGGCTGCTCGAGCGCGGCGCCAGCGAGGAGGACGGCCGGATCGTGCTGATCGCGCTGACCGCCGACGGCCGCGCGCTGCACCGCAAGATCATGCCGATCGTGCGCAAGTGGAATGAAGGCTTGCTCGCGTGCCTGTCCGACAGCGAACGCCAGACGTTCGAGCGGCTGCTCGACAAGGTCGTCGCGCACGCGGCCGAACGGGACGAGTAAGCCGCACGCCGGGCCCGGGCACGCGGCCCGGCGTCGCGTACCCGCTCGAGCGCTGCCGTCCGCATTGGTCGGACGAATTCGACCGGCTGCCCGGGTCGCTCGATCCGCACCCCGTCTTGCGTCGTGCGGCGGCATCCGGCAAGGATGCCCGCATCGCCGCCGCGCGAGCGCTACAGCCCGCTGTTCGCCGCGCGCTGGCGCAGCAGGCCGAGCACCGCGTCACAGTGCGGGGTCGGCACGCCGAGCTTGCGCCCGAGCTCCGGAAACACGCCAAGGATCGGCCCGATCTCGAGCGGGCGCCCCGCTTCGAAATCCTGCAGCATCGACGTCTTGAACGCACCGAGCTTGCGCGTGACCGCGATCCGCTCGGGCCCGCTCATTCCCGTCGACAGGCCGAGCTTCGCACCGATCGCGGCCGCTTCCTCCATCATCCGCAGCGCGAGATCCTGCGTGAACGGATCGTCGAGCAACTGCTCGGCCGTCGACCCCGTCAGCGCACTCAGCGGATTCATGTTCATGTTGCCCCACAGCTTCGTCCAGATCTCGGTCCGGATCGCAGGCGTCGACTCGACGTCGAAACCGCCCACCGCGAGCGCCGCGGCAAACCGCGCCGTCGCCGCGTCGAGCCGCGGATCGGGCGCGCCGACGATCAGCCGGTTGCCGCGCCCGCGCCGCACGATGCCCGGCCCGTCGGTGCTCGACGACAGGTGCACGACGCAACCGATCGCCTGCGCCGGCGGCAGCGCGGCCGACACCGCGCCGGCCGGATCGACCGCGTCGAGCGGCACGCCGTCGATCGGCCCTTCCAGCCCGTGCGTGAACCACCACGGCAGCCCGTTCATCGCCGCGACGATCACGGTGTCCGGCCCGACCAGCGGCGCAATGCGCGCGGCGAGCGCCGGCAGCGCCTGCGCCTTCAACGCGATCACCACGTAGTCCTGCACGCCGAGTGCGGCCGCATCGTCGCTCGCGCGCACCGGGACCGTCGACGTCGCGCCCGTCTCGTCGATCACGCGCACGCCGTGCGTAGTCAACGCGTCGAGCGTCGCACCGCGCGCATAGGCGCTCACCGTCATGCCGGCCCGCGACAGCGCGGCCGCGAGCAATCCGCCGATCGCGCCGACCCCGACCACCGCCGCGCGCACCGACCCTGAATTCGTGTCGTTCATGATGGAATTCCGTCTCCTGGAAGCTGACGAGCATACCGCCCAATGGTTGCGGGCACAACCATTCGGGAGACGGAGCGCAACGCGCCCGCGTCCGGACGGTTCAACCCGACGCGCCGCCCGCCTCGACCGGTTCGTCGTCGGCCGCGCCGCCGGTCGCACGGAGCACGCCCGCGATCTGGCTCTTGTCGTGCATGCCGAGCTTGCGGTACGCACAGCGCAGGTAGTGACGCACGGTCGTCGGCGAAATCGCCATCTGTTGCGCGACTTCCTTGTGCGAACGGCCGGCGCCGTAATAGCGGATCGCCGCGAGTTCGCGCGGGCTCAGGCGGTCGAGCAGCGAGCGCGGCCGCGCCTCGATCTGGAACAGCCCCGCGACCGGCACGCACTGGATGCGCAACGCGTCGCCGACGAACGGCTGGCCCGACTGGCGCCGCAGGTGCGCGACGAGCGGCTCCGGCACGCGCGCGCCGGCCCAGGCCGGCCATTCGGCGCGCAGGACGTCGTCGAACCCGTGATCGGCGTGATGCAGCACGCCGAAGTTGTCGCACAGCGCGCGCGCGGCCGGCTCGGCCGTATCGCCACGCTCGCGCGTGAGCTGCGCGGCGCGATTGACCGTGAGCGCGGCCGCGAGATGCGGGATCACTTCCTCGAAACGGCGCGCTTCGTCGTCGTCGAACGGGCGATTCAGGCCCTGCCGGTAGATCGACATGAACGTCGTCAGGCCGAAACGGCGATCGAGCGTACACACGCACATCAGTTGCGCGAGCCCGTACTTCACGCACCAGCCGCGAAACCGCGCATCGAGCCCCGGCTCGACGACCGACAGCCGTACGGCGTGCCCGTGCGCGCCGTGCAGCGTGCGGTGCGCGAGCGGGTCGCAGTCGCGCACGCGCTTCCAGTCGGTGAAGAACGCGTGCGGCAGCCGGTACAGGAAGCTGTTGTGCATCACGGGGCCGGTCGGCATGTGCGTCGCGACGCCCGTCCACGCGGCATCGAACGGAATGAGCGCCTGCAGCAGGGAAAAGAACCGGTACTCGAATTCGCCGATGCCAGATTGCGCAGCGACCGCGTACAGATCGAGCAGCATCAGCCCGAGCTCGCGCTGCGCCGCGTCGCCGCGCGCGACGCCGTCGAAATCGGCGCGCCGGGACGCCAGCGGCGGCCACGCGAACTCGTCGAGGACGATCGCGGCCGGCACGTCGCGCAGCGCTTCGAGATCCTGCCCGATATCCGTCGTGATCCTCACCTTCCGCTCCCCCGCCCGATCGGGCTGCTGATGTGCGCAGCGACACCGGCCGATTATAGCGATCGGCTTTTTTGGCGGGTCACGCCGCCGGAACAGGCGCCAGCCCCATCCATTTGAACGGTGCGCGGCACGTTGCTGCTCCGCAGCACGCCGCGCCGCCACCGCGCGCCGCTTGCGTGCCGCGCACCGCGGGTTTTCCACACCGTTCATCTGTACGACTGTTCGACGGGTTTCCCGCTGCGGACACTGCGTCGCGACCCACCCACGACAAACGACAGATGCAGGACGGTATGGAGAACCCCACGTGACGACACCCCGCTTCATCCGCACGGCCGCGGCCGCCGCGACGCTCGCCGCGTGCGGCGCCGCCGCACACGCGCAGTCGACCCTCACGCTGTACGGCGCGCTCGACGCCGGCGTGCAATACCTGACGCACGCCGACGGCCGCCACTCGGCCGTGCAGTTGCAGAACTACGGCATCCTGCCTTCCCAGATCGGGCTGAAGGGCAACGAGGATCTCGGCGGCGGCTGGCGTGCGCTGTTCAAGCTCGAACAGGGCCTCAACGTCAACGACGGCACCGCGACCGCGCCCGGTTACGCGTTCTTTCGCGGCGCGTACGTCGGCATCGCGGGGCCGGTCGGCACCGTCACGCTCGGGCGGCAGTTCAGCGTCCTGTTCGACAAGACGCTGTTCTACGACCCGCTCTGGTACGCGTCGTACAGCGGCCAGGGCGTGCTCGTGCCGATGAACGCGAACTTCATCGATCAATCGGTCAAGTACCAGTCGCCGACGTTCGCGGGCTTCGACGTCGAGGCGCTCGCCGCGACGGCCGGCGTCGCCGGCAATACGCGCGCCGGACGCGTGCTCGAACTCGGCGGCCAGTACGCGAGCAACGGCCTGTCGGTCAGCGCGGTGCTGCATCAGGCGCACGGCGACGTATCGGCGACCGACGACGCATCGGCGCGGCGCCGCGAACTCGGCACGCTCGCCGCGCGCTATGCGTTCGCGACGCTGCCGCTCACCGTCTACGCCGGGGTCGAGCGCCTGACGGGCGACCTCGACGCGGCGCGCACGATCGTCTGGGGCGGCGCGCGCTACCTGAGCGCGAACGGGATCGGCCTGAATGCCGGCGTGTATCACACCGACTCGCGCACGCCGGCGATCGGCCACCCGACGCTGTTCATCGCGAGCACCACCTACGCACTGTCGAAACGCACCGTCGCGTACGTGAACCTCGGATACGCGCGCAACAGCGGCCAGAGTTCGCAGACCGTCTACGAATACGACCCGACGCCGCTTGCCGGCGCGTCGCAGTTCGGCGCGATGGTCGGCATGTACCACCTGTTCTGACTCCCCTGACGAGATCCCGCCATGAAAACCCTGTCCCCGGATGCCGCCCTCTCGCCCGACGGCCGCGCGCCGGCGTTCGCTCGTTCGACGCTCGTCGCGCTCGTCGCGTTCGCGGCCATCACGCCGCTGCTGCTGCTCGTCGCGCCGGCCGTCGCCGCGCAGCTCGCGACCCAACTCGGGCTGTCCGCGTCGCAGATCGGCACCTACTTCTTCGTCGAACTCGGTGCGTTCAGCCTCGCGACCGTGCCGTCGTACCTGTGGCTCGGCCGGATCGACGCGCGCCGCGTCGCGGCCTGGGCGATCGCGCTGTTCGGCGCCGGCAACCTGCTGACCGCGCTGTGGATGCCGGGCTTCCCCCTGCTGCTCGCGCTGCGCGCCGCCACGGCGCTCGGCGGCGGCTCGCTGATGGTGCTCTGCATGACGAGCGCGGCGACGAGCGGCAACAGCGACCGCGTGTACGGCCTGTGGGTCGTCGGGCAACTGGTCGCAGGCGCGATCGGCCTGTTCTTGCTGCCGCATGTGTTCGCCGCGTTCGGGCTGCGCGCGCTGTATGTCGCGCTCGCGGCGCTCGCGCTGCTCGCCGCGCCGCTGTCGCGCGGCTTTCCGTCGTCGCTCGGCACGCGGACGACATCCGCGCACCCCGCTCGCGGCACCCCGACACAGACGCCGCGCCGCTTCGTCGTGCTCGCGATCGGCGCGGTGCTGACGTTCTACCTCGCCATCGGCAGCGTGTGGACGTTCGCGAGCCGCGCCGCGGCCGAGGCCGGCCTCGATCCGCAGTCGACCGGCAACGTGCTCGCCATCGCGAGCGTGATGGGAATCGCCGGCGCGGCGCTTGCCGCCTGCGCGGGCGGCCGGCTCGCGCGGCGCGCGATGCTGGCGGCCGGTTACGCGCTGCTCGCGGCGTCGCTCGTCGCGCTCGCCGCGACGCGGCAGGCCGGCGGCTACAGCGCGGCGATCTTCGCGTTCAAGTTCGCGTGGACGTTCGTGCTGCCGTTCATCCTCGCGACCGTCGCGCAGATCGACACGTCGGGCCGCCTCGTCGCCACGCTCAATTTCGTGATCGGCGCCGGCCTCGCGGCCGGGCCGCTCGGCGCCGGGCTGATGCTCGACGCGGGCGGCTCGATGCACGCGCTGTTCGCGGCCGCCACGGCCGTCGCAATCGTTTCGTTCGCCGCGTTGCGCCATATCGATCGCCGCACGCGCCCCTCCGTTTCCTCCCAACCGTGACAGGTCACGCACATCCATGAATCGCACAGCCTTCTTCACCGACGAACGCACTTTCTGGCACACCGGCGGCACCCATGCGCTGTTCTTCCCGGTCGGCGGCTGGGTCCAGCCGCCGTCGAGCGCGGGCTACGCGGAATCGCCCGATTCGAAGCGCCGCTTCCTGTCCCTCGTGCAGGCGTCGGGCCTTGCCGCGCAACTCGACCTGCGCGGCGCCGAGCCGGCCAGGACCACGGACCTGCTGCGCATCCATCCGGCGCACTATCTCGACGCATTCCGCGCGCTCAGCGACGCGAACGGCGGCGACCTCGGCGATCTCGCGCCGTTCGGCAAGGGCAGCTACGAGATCGCCGCGCTGTCGGCCGGCCTCGCGATCGCGGCGGTCGATACGGTCGTCGGCGAGCGCGCGGCCAATGCGTTCTCGCTGTCACGGCCGCCCGGCCATCATTGCCTGCGCGACCGCCCGATGGGCTTCTGCATGCTGGCGAACATCCCGATCGCGATCGAAGCCGCGCGCGCGAAACACGGCATCGAGCGCGTCGCGGTGATCGACTGGGACGTGCATCACGGCAACGGCACGCAGTCGATCTACTACGACGATCCGGACACGCTGACGATTTCGCTGCATCAGGACCGCTGCTTCCCGCCCGGCTACAGCGGCGCGGACGACCGCGGCGAAGGCGCCGGCGTCGGCGCGAACCTGAACGTGCCGCTGCTCGCGGGAAGCGGCGACGACGCGTATCGCTACGCGTTCGAGCGAATCGTGCTGCCGGCGCTGGAACGGTTCCGGCCGGAGCTGATCGTCGTCGCGAGCGGGCTCGACGCAAGCGCGGTCGATCCGCTCGCACGCATGCAGTTGCATACCGACAGCTACCGGTTCATGACGCGCGCGGTCCAGGAGGCCGCGCAGCGCCATTGCGGCGGGCGGCTCGTGATCGTCCACGAAGGCGGCTATTCGGAGGCCTACGTGCCGTTCTGCGGGCTCGCGATCGTCGAGGAACTGGCCGGCATTCGCACCGAGGTCACCGATCCGATGCTTGATCTCGCGATCGCACAGCAGCCGGGCGAGCGGTTCGTCGCGTTCCAGCGCGGGCTGCTCGACGAGCTGGCCGCAGCGTTCAGGTTGTAACGCGCGGGAACGGCGCCGACGGGGCCGGTTCGCGCCGGCTCTTGCGCGATCGTTGCGAATGGGTTTTGCTGTGGCTTTGCTGCTGTTCGGGCCCGTGTTTCATGGTGAGCCGGGTAGATTCTCCCGGCCTCAAGCGTCTCGAAGAAGCCCCCCCATCGGGGCGTTATCCCCGGCGTTGACATGGCGGATCATTGAAACGTCCGGCTTTAACACGGCATTCCGGCACGCGCGACTGGCGTCGTTGGGCTCCGCGACCGGAGTGCGGCAACAATCCCGGCGACGGGTGCGTTGCCAGCGCGTGCTGCGCAACGCCTGGCAAACCGGATCCGCGTTGCTCCGCCCGGACATCGGCCCGCCGAAGATACGCCGACTCGCCAGATCCGGAATCGCCGTCAGATACGACCCGCCCTCGCCGGTCCCGACGAAAATGATGTCGCTTGTCGTGACGGCCCTCCCCCCTCGCGAAGTACGCCGCCACCTTTCGGATTCAGTCGAAAAATTATCGAACTTGTTGCTGCACATGGAATCGGCACAGGGCCATTTTCCGGCTGTCGCCCTCTCTTTACGCGCCGGTTATCGCGCGTTACTTGTCTGCTAGACTGCGGAACCTTTACGCGCCCCGGTTAAGCGAGATCCTGTATGCACGACACTGCAATGGAAGATCAACACAACGACCTTCCGGCACTTGCCGAAACCTCCCGGACAAGTGAAGCGACCAAAGCGGAAACTGCCCGCGAGCTGACCTGCGGCGTGTGTGGCGGAACGGAGTTCTCGTCAGGCGACTGCCTTTGGCCCTCACTTATAAACGAGTGGCAGCTCTCCCCTGAAGAAGTCGCCTATATCAACCGTCAGCAGGCTGAGCGTTGCACTGCGTGTGGCGCCAATCTGCGATCCATTGCGTTGGCAAATGCCATTCGCTCCAGCTTCGGAATCCCTACCGTTTTGCACAATGCAGTGGAGGACGATGCGTACCGGGATCTCCATGTACTGGAGATCAACGAAGCCGGAACATTGAGTCCTCTTCTTCGGCGTCTGCCGTCATACACCTTCGGCGCGTACCCCGAGGTGGACATGCACGCGCTTCCATACCCGGACCAATCGTTCGATCTCGTCGTCCACTCGGACACGCTTGAACATGTCGCCAACCCTGTCCATGCACTCGCCGAATGCAGGCGGGTCCTGAAGCCGAATGGCTACCTTTGCTTCACGGTACCGGTCGTCGTGGGCCGAATGACACGCAGCCGGAACGGGCTGCCGGGGAGCTTTCATGGCGCGCCCGGCACGAATGCGGACGACCATCTGGTCCACACCGAGTATGGCGCGGACGCGTGGCGGCAAATCATGCAGGCCGGGTTCGACAACGTGACGATCCACACCGTCGAGTATCCGGCCGCGCTGGCCTTCGCCTGCCGCAACGGGACTCGGCCGGACCAGGGCTCCGGCGCGCCACGCCCGCTCTCCGAGGACACGCCAGCCGGGAATGAGGACAAGTCGGAGCATCCGGTCGCATTGCCCCCGGATTTCGATGCCGAGGAGTATCTGGGACTGAACCCCGACGTTCGCGAAGCCGGAATTGACCCGGTGGAGCATTACCTCCGCTTCGGACATAAGGAAAACCGGGCCTATAAAGGGCTGGCACGCGCTTTACGGCCCTCGCTCGACAAGCCCTACGAATTCGACGGGCTTCGCTCCATGCACAACCACGACTTCATGGAGCACCCGGATTTTGTCGAAGCCTATGGCCGGGGGGTTCAGGCGGCGGGAGCGGATTACCAATGGTACTGGCGCGTACACATGGGGCTGTGGGCCGCACGAGCGGCGATACGCGTAGCGGGCGATTTTGTGGAATGCGGCGTCAACCGGGGCTTCCTCAGTTCGGCGATCATGAAACTGCTGAACTGGGACTCGACCGGGCGGACGTTCTACCTCCTGGATACCTTCAAAGGTATCGACGCGCGTTATGTGAGCGGGCTGGAAAAGGATGCAGGAGTTCTCGCACGGAACCAGAGGGACCTCGATAGCGGCTTCTACACGGAAAACATCGAACAGGTCAGGAGCAATTTTTCGGAGTGGCACAACACGAAAATCGTCGTCGGCAGCATTCCGGAAACGCTCTCCGAAATCAAATCGGAGGCTGTCGCCTTCCTGCACATTGATTTGAACTGCAGCCCGCCTGAGGTGGCCGCAATCGAATCATTGTGGAACCGCATTCCGACCGGCGGGATGGTTCTGCTCGACGACTATGCCTACTACGGCTATCAGTCCCAGAAGGATGGCATGGACGCCTGGGCCAGGGCCAACAACGTGCCTATCGCCAGCCTGCCAACCGGGCAGGGGCTGATCGTGAAAGCGTAGGGTTCGTCCTGCTTCATGCGCATGGCGGTTCGGCACGCCGAACGTGCGTAGCCGCCGCACGCCAGACTGGCTGACGCCGATGGACTGGTGTGGAGCCGCTGGATCGTCCAGGTGCCCGACGGCAGCCTGCGGATCAGGCTGCCGTTAAGTACGCCACAAACCAGTTCTACGACAATCAGTTCGCTGCCCGGATCGATCAAGTATCGACGCTCGAAATTGCGCTGGCAGCCCCCGCTCTGGTTGCAGGGATCGAGACAACGAACACCGTTCGCCGCGGCCGAGGACGCCCCGCTCTCGAAGAGCGAAACGAAATCGACCGGAAAGAAGCCGCTTAGGGTGATGTCTAAAGCGGGAACGGATGGCTTCACCCCGCATGTCGTCGCACGTGTGCCTGGGCTGCCGGCACTTGAAGACGACGAACCGTTCGACCGGCGCAACTGGCCAACACGGGAATGACCTTTCGTGCCCTCGAATTTGGGCGCGGAGTCCGGCCCGCTGTCGCTCGCCAGGCCGACAACCGCTTGCACGGCGCACGGAGCGAGCCGCATCAGTTGGTAAAGCGGTCAGCCTTGCCCGCGCCGGACGCTGCCCACGCGACTACCTCGTTCGCGCACCGGAGGCTTTGAGCGCTCTCGCACGAACTGTGGCCCGACCGGATACGCCCGGGAAGCGGGAGGCCTTTCTCCGCAATGATCCGCTGTCGCACGTCGTGCTCGCGGCAGTGCAGATACGCCGTCACCCGGGCGAAATCCCGCAACGCAAACGGTGCGAGACGCGCAGCGATCCGGCAGGTCAGCCCATCAATGGGCATCTACACTGGTGGTGTCTCGAACGGAAAGCGAATGAAGAACGCCCTGCACGCCTCCCTGGAGGCCGTTTTTAGGGGGTTTCCGAAAGCGCGCAATCGTGTCAACCTTATCTGACCAATCTTTCCCGCAGCATTCCGTTCCGGCCCAGCCCCACTCTTCCGATGAAATCGTCCCCGCGCGATAACAACGACAACGTCAAGCCGCGCCGCCAGCCGTCGAAGCTTGTGCTGAACATCGCCGCCGTGACGGTCGGCCTCATCACGTTCGCGCTCGGCGCGGCGTGGGTGATCTATAGCTGGGTCGTCGATCGCGAAGCGCAGTATTTCGCGATCCCGCTGGTGTTCTCGGTCCCGGTGATCGTGGCGGTCGCGATCCGGAGCATCTGGGAATAGGCGCGCCTGAAACGGCGACGCGTGGCGCCGGGTATCGAACCTGTTTCGGATGATGCGTTGAGACGTGCGAACCGGTTACAGACCGGGGGGCGCACACGGGTTGGAAACAGCGCCCTGATATCCGCCTGTCGCTGCGCCCAGCAAAGTGGCGGCCAGCGACGTACCGAGCGCCTTCAGCACGGTTCCCGTCGACAACGGCTCGCCGTTCGATATCACCCGCCCCGAGTAAGCGGAGCACGCGGACGACGTAACCGCCGTCTGCACGGGCCGGACGCTCCATGCGACATTGTCGGCGGGCGTCGCGGCCCACGCCGGCACGGCCAGCAGCAGAGCCGGAACGAAAACTGACGTACGTACGGTGTGAAGCATCTGCGCCCTCGGTGCGGTTGTGTTTCTTTCATGAACAGCGGCCACGTAATGACCGCGACCTGATTTCCGGAGCACGCGTCGTACGGCGCCCCCTGCCGTGATGCCGCCGGCAGCAACTGAAAAGCGCTGCGGTCAGCCGACCGGCAACGCTTTTTCGTGAACGGCCCCTGCGCGGAGCGCGTTCGACTTCTGGTGCGAGGCCGACATCATACCAATATCATAAGCCATTATTTCAAAGCAAAATTTCCGAGTTCGAATTCTTTGAATGCCCCCCAGATGTGCCCCCTGGATGATTTCACTGGGATGGACGCTTGGACCGGAAATCGTTATCTCCCGATCCGCTCGCCTGTATCCCTCGCGCAACAGGCCCAGGGTGACCATGCCTCGATTTCGCGTACAGCAGGAATTTTGTTAATTTCCTGTATGTACGGAGGGTTGCATGTCAGAGAAGTCAGTACCGAAACGGCAATACACGGACGAGTTCAAAGTCGAGGCCGTCAAGCTTGCCAAATCAGTCGGTCAGCATGAGGCCGCGCGACGGCTTGGGGTACCGGTAGCGACATTAGGGAACTGGATGCTGTGTAGTCGCCGGGCCGACGGCGTTGGTCAGGCTGGTGGTCGTGAGTCTGTCGCGGCACGAACGACCGGCCCGATTAGCGAACTGGAAGCGGAGAACGGTCGGCTACGCAAGGAATTGGCCAGCGCGAAACTCGATATTGAAATTCTCTCAAAAGCAACGGCGTACTTTGCGAAGGGGTCGCGGTGAAGTACGCCTGGATCGATACTTACCGCGACCGGTACAGCGTCAGTCGCTTGTGCCGAATAGTTGATGTGTCGCGCAGCGGTTATTGCCAATGGCGTCGGCGTGGCCCAAGCGCACGCACTCAGGCCAATGCAGCACTGGACGCGGCGGTCGCCGCCATCCACCGGTCAAAGCCGCGGCAGCTACGGCCGTCCTCGTATCGTGCGGCAGTTGCGTGCCCAAGGCCAGCCCGCGAGTGCCGAACGCGTATGTCGCAGCTTGCAACGCCAGGGTCTGCGCCCGGTCTACAAGCGTGCGTATCGAGTTACGACGGATTCGACGCATCGCCTAGCCGGTGGCCCCCAATCTGCTTGATCGTCGTTTCGACAGCTGGCTGCCCAATCGGGCGTGGGTCAGCGACATCACGTTTATCCGGACCGGCGAAGGCTGGTTATATCTGGCGGCGATCCTGGATCTGGCGAGCCGACGCATCGTGGGCTGGTCGATGGCCGCACGAATCAATACCGACCTGGTCTGCCAGGCACTGCGCAGCGCATGCTGGCAACGCAAGCCGGCACCGGGGCTGCTGTTACATTCCGACCGCGGAAGCCGGTATATAAGCCGAACCTACCGGAAGCTTGCCGCCGACTTCAAGATGAACATCTCGATGAGCCGACGCGCGAATGCGTGGGATAACGCCCCGATGGAGAGCTTCTTTAAGACGCTGAAAGTCGAAAGAATCTATCAGCTCCACTACGAAACACGCGCCCGGGCTCGTCTGGACATCGTCGACTGGATCGAAGGCTATGACAATCGGCAACGCCTGCACACCTCAATCGACTTCCATACCCCGTCGACTACGAGGCCGCGTTGATCGCCGCATGACTTGCTGTACGTGGAAACGAGACAGGGTCACCAGGTACATGCCCTGGCCGTCGGCCAGCTTGTAGGATTTTTCGCGAGGCTTGGCCGCACGGACGGCGACATCGGTAAGGGGCATTTGGTCATGGGGGCATTTCGATGCCCCGGATCAGAAAAACTGCCCCCCTACGGTGCCCCCTGATTTCGTGGGTGTCAACGGGAAGTGCTGGGCGACCTTGGAAAGGAAAAGCCCCGCAAGTCATTGACTGGCAGGGCTTTTTGGCCAACGTTGGGAATCGTTGGGAGATACTTTGGTGCGTGAGGCCGGACTCGAACCGGCACACCCTTGCGGGCGTCAGGACCTAAACCTGGTGCGTCTACCAATTTCGCCACTCACGCGCATTTTCTGCCGCCCGACCGCGCGCCACGCAAATGATGCGCCGCGCGCCCGGGACATCGCGCCGGCCTGAAAACCGGCACGCCCGATCAGGCGAGCGCGAGATTCTACCCGATCCGTGCGGCCTTGTCTCGCCCCGCCGGCACCCGTCGCGCAGCGATGCTAGAATGCCGCGCTCGACGCTTCGGTCTCGCGCCGCCGCGCGTCCCCCGAACCCGCCCCACACGATTCCGCCCGTGAATTTCGACGAATACTGCCAGCAAAAGGCCGCCCCCGCGGGCTCCAGCGTCTACTACGCGCTGCGTCAGGCGCCGCTCGCCACGCAGCCGCGCCTGACGGCGCTGTTCGCGCTGCGCCGCGAACTCGAGGAAACCGTCAAGGAAACCAGCGATCCGACCGTCGGACACACGAAGCTCGCGTGGTGGCACAAGGAACTCGCCGCGCTGGCCGGCGGGCAGCCGTCCCACCCCGTCACGAAGGCGCTCGCGCAACATCATCCGGCGATCGCCGCCGAGGCCGACGCGTTGCGCACGCTCGTCAACGGCTACGGGATGGATCTCGAACAGGCCCGCTACCTCGATTTCGCGAACCTGCAGCGATACATCGCGCAAGTCGGCGGCATGTTCGCATCGCTGGTCGCGCGTGCGAGTTCGGCAAACCCGGCCGACCCGCAACCGTGGGCCGCGGACGCCGGCCGCGCGCTGATGCTCGCGCAGTTCGTGCAGGAACTCGGCAACGACGCGCGCCACGGCCGCATCTACCTGCCGATCGACGAACTGCAGCGCTACAACGTGACCGCGGCCGATCTGCTGAACCGCCGCTACAGCCCCGCCTTCACCGAATTGCTGCAGTTCCAGACGACCCGCGCGCGCGAAGCGCTCGCGGCAGCCGCTGCGGCGATTCCCGCCGCCGAACGCCGCATGCAACGCACGCTGCGCGCGCAGATCGCGCTGGCGGGCGCGCTGCTCGACGAAATCGAGCGCGACGGCTACCAGGTGCTGCACCAGCGCATCGCACTGACGCCGATCCGCAAGCTGTGGATCGCATGGCGCGCCGCGCGCCGCCGCTAACCGTCGCGCATCACGCCTTCAACAACGGCAGCATGTCGAAGCGCTGCTGCAGCACGCGCGTTGCGTCGAGCCCCCACCACGGCCCGAGCACGGTCGCATAAAGCTGGCGGAAATCGACCGCGACCGGCAAGTTCCCGTTGCCGTCGAGCCGGCCGAGCGCCGGGGGCGCGCCGTACAGCCCGCCGGCCACGCGGCCGCCCATCACGAAATGCGGCGCGGCCGTGCCGTGATCGGTGCCGTTGCTCTGGTTTTCGCGCACGCGGCGCCCGAATTCCGCATACGTCATCACGAGCGTCTGATTCCAGCGGCCGAGTTCGATCAGCGCGCCGCGCATCGCGCTCATGCCTTCCGCGAACTGCTTGAGCAGCGCCGCCTGCTGCCCCGGCTGATTCTGGTGCGTGTCGAAGCCGTTGAGCGTCAGGCGCAGCACCGCGACGCCATCCTGCGCGCCGGGCCCGGACGCCTCGCAGGCGGCCAGCACCTGCATCGCGGTCTTGACGGAGGTCCCGAACGCGCCGGCCGGAAAGGCCGTCCTGAATTCACGCATCCCGCCGTGCGGGCGCAGCCGGTCGGCCGCCTTCACGATGTCGTTCTCGACATCGATGATGTGCGCGAGCGCCGGATTCTGCTCGCGCAGCGACGACGGTTCGGCAAGCCGGGCCGCGTGGATGAACTGGGCCGGATTGACGAGTGCGATCGCGCGTGCGCCGTTCGACAGCGGCCCCATCTCGGCGCTGCCGAGCACGACGCCGTCCGCCGCGAAACCGGGCGGCACGGGCGCCTGCGCGAACGTGCGCGTCAGCCAGCCTTCGTGCAGGTACTGATCCGACCGCGACGCGGTATCCCAGATCTCGATCGAGCGGAAATGCGACAGGTTCGGCTGCGGATAACCGACGCCCTGCACGACCGCGACCTGCCCGTCGCGCCACAGCGGCATCAGCGGCGCGAGCGACGGATGCAGCCCCGTGTGTGCGTCGAGCTGCAGCACCTGCTCGCGCTTGATGCCGATGCTGCGCCGGAACTGGTAGTACAGCGGATCCGCATACGGCACCACCGTGTTGAGCCCGTCGTTGCCGCCCTTCAGCTCGACGAGAATCAGCACGTTCGCATACCCGGCCGCCGGCTTGCGCCCCGCCTGCGCGGCGGACGCCGCCAGCGCGGGCGACTGCCACATCGACACGCCGGCGGCGGCGGCCGCGCCCGTCAGCGTCAGAAAATCACGTCGGTTCATCGTGCATCCCTTGGTTCGCCGCGCAGCGGCGGCAGCGTTGCCGCGCCGTCGCACCGGTTCGGTGTGGTTCGCATCATTTCAGTTGATAGGCCGGATCCATCAACAGCGCCTCGAGATACGCGCTGCCGGTCGAATCCGTGTCGATCGCCGCGACCGGCGACAGTTGCAGCACCGCGTGCTGCAGTTGCAGCTCGGTCGACAAGCCCGCGATCGCCTGCGGGCGCGCCCGATACTGCGCCAGCCAGCGTTCGAGGTCGAAGCGCAGGCCGGCGCGCACGGGCTTGGCAGGCGCCGCGCGCGCGCCGGCGGCGGACGCCGTATCGACCACCGGCATCACGTGCGCGCGGGCATTCTGCGGCAGCGCCATCGCATGCGCCTGCGGGTGCATGCCGGCCGTCTCCGTCGCGCGGAACAGTTGCTCGACGAACTGCTTGCGCGCGAGCAGCGTGGTGCTGTTGACCCACAGCGCGCCGCCCGGCCAGCCCTTCACGTTCGGCGGGTAGAACAGGTTCTGCCCGAGCGTGCGCACGGTGTTCGCGAGCATCTGCGGATCGCCGTACGCGACGTCGAACAGCCGCACCGACCCGACGACGAATTCCGCCGGCGACTTGACGAGCACGCCGCGGTTGCGCGGATCCCAGAATGCATCGGTCGACCACAGCGCGGCGAGCGCTGCGCGGATGTCGTAGCCGCTCGAGCGAAACCGCTCGGCCACCGCGTCGAGCGCAGCCGGTTCCGGCGTGTCCGACACGAACTCGCGCCACAGCTTGCCGGCGATGAAGCGTGCGGTGCCGGGCCGCTTCAGCAGGATGTCGAGAAAGCCGTCGCCGTCGAACGGCCCCGTTTCGCCGAGGATCGTCTTGTCGCCCGCATCGTGCCATTCCGGCCGCACCTCGAAACGCAGCGTGTCGGGGTCGACCGTCCAGCCCGTCATCGCGCGCGCGGCTTCGGTCACGTCGGTCTGCGTGTAGTGCCCTTCGCCGAGCGTGAACAGCTCCATCACCTCGCGCGCGAAATTCTCGTTCGGGCGCCCCTTGCGATTGCTTGCGCCGTCGAGATACTGCAGCATCGCCGGATCCTTCCCGACCGCGTGCAGCAGCACGCCGAAGTTACCGAGCGCCTCGCGGCGAAACAGCGCGTTCTGCGCGGCCATCGTCTGCGGATAAGGCACCTTGTCCTGGCCCGACGTGAAGTGTCCGTGCCAGAACAGCGTCATGCGCTCGGTCAACGGCGACGGCGTCACGACCATCTCGTTGACCCACGCCGCGCGCAACGCATCGTAGCGGGCATTGCGCTCGTGGTCCTCGTCGCGCCGCATGTCGGGCGTCAGCGCCTGGCGCTGCGCGCGCGTCGGCGGCAGCTCGTCGAGCCAGTCGGGCCACGTCGTGACGGGTTCGAGCCGAACACTGCCGAGCGTGTCGGCCACGGCCTGCGCGCGCGTCATGCCGACGATGCGCGCAACCTCGGCGGGCCTCGGAGAAAAACCGGTTCGGCTCAGGAAAAACAGCGCTTCGTCGGCGTCGAGCGGCGACTGCATTGCGGGCGACGGCGCCGGGGCGGCAGCGTTCGCTTTCATCGTCATGGACTCCCGGAACGCACCGGCGGTGCGGATGCCGGTACAACGGCAAACGGCGGGCGAAAGTTGACGGAAAAAGTGCTACGAATTTTTTCCGCGCGGCGGAAAGGATGGCGCGTCAGCGCTTGTACAACTCGCGAACGGCGTCTTCGATATGCTGGCGCAGAAGGTGGCGCTCCTCGGGCGTCATGTGCCCGTCGCGGCGGCGCTGTTCGAGGTCGGGAGGCACGGCGGAACGGACCGTCATTTCGGCGGTACGATCGGGCTGCGGCGCCTTGCCGCGCGGCAGCTTGCGCGACTGTGCGCCCTGCTCGGGGCGCTGCGCATACGCGAAGTTCGACGCATACGGACCGGCAAGCGCGATCGTCAGCATCAGTGCAATCCGGGCAGATCGCATGACCGTCCTCGCTTCTTTGGTCGATTTGTTCCCTTCGTCACGCGGCAACCGGTTACCTCTGGTACTTGAAAAACCCTGCGGAATTCGGGTGTCAAAGATAAATGATGGAGTGCTGGGGAGTATCTACCGAATATCGTCTTCGAGTAAAGGAATCTCTATAGCCTGCCTTTACTCGGCGCGACACTACGGGTAAATTTTGTAACCGACTGTAACGCGTGAAAATACGCGCCCGTGCGTCAATTCCCATTCGCGATAAGATGCCGATCATGGAAACGAAAAACCCCTCCAAGATTCTCGTCGTCGACGACGACCCGCGCCTGCGCGATCTGCTGCGCCGCTATCTCGGCGAGCAAGGTTTCAATGTCTATGTCGCGGAAAACGCGACCGCGATGAACAAGCTCTGGGTACGCGAGCGTTTCGACCTGCTCGTGCTCGACCTGATGCTCCCGGGCGAAGACGGCCTGTCGATCTGCCGCCGCCTGCGGGGCAGCAACGACCGCACGCCGATCATCATGCTGACCGCGAAGGGCGAGGACGTCGATCGCATCGTCGGCCTCGAGATGGGCGCCGACGACTACCTGCCGAAGCCGTTCAATCCGCGCGAACTCGTCGCGCGCATTCATGCGGTGCTGCGCCGCCAGGCGCCGGCCGAACTGCCGGGCGCGCCGTCGGAAACCACCGAGGTGTTCGAGTTCGGCGAGTTCTCGCTGAACCTCGCGACGCGCACGCTGACGAAGTCGGGCCAGGAAATTCCGCTGACGACCGGCGAATTCTCGGTGCTGAAGGTATTCGCGCGCCATCCGCGCCAGCCGCTGTCGCGCGAGAAGCTGATGGAGCTCGCGCGCGGCCGTGAATACGAAGTGTTCGACCGCAGCCTCGACGTGCAGATTTCGCGCCTGCGCAAGCTGATCGAGCCGGATCCGGGCAGCCCGCGCTTCATCCAGACGGTCTGGGGCCTCGGCTACGTGTTCATCCCGGACGGCGCCGCCTGATCTTTTTCCTTTCCGGTTTCGCCCCCACGGCCCGTCCCATGCGTATCGACCGGCGCCTCCTGCAGCTCGCGTTCGGCGGGCTGTTCTGGCGCACCTTCCTGCTGATCGCGCTGCTGATCTCGGTCAGTCTCGCCGCGTGGTTCCAGAGCTTTCGCGTGATCGAGCGCGAGCCGCGCGCGCAGCGCGTCGCGCTGCAACTCGTCGCGATCGTGAAGCTCACGCGCACCGCCCTGCTCTATTCCGATCCCGATCTGCGGCGCGCGCTGCTGCAGGATCTCGAGAGCAACGAAGGCGTGCGCGTCTACCCGCGCGAGAAGACCGACAAGTTCAAGCTGCAGCCCGACGAATCGCTGAACCGCCTGATCGAGCACGACATCCGCAGCCGCCTCGGCGACGATACTGTGATCGCGCAGTCGGTCAACGACATTCCCGGCGTGTGGATCAGCTTCAAGATCGACGACGACGATTACTGGGTCGCGCTCGACCGCGACCAGCTCGACAGCGTCACGGGCCTGCAGTGGGCCGGCTGGGGGTTGTTCGCGCTCGCGCTGTCGCTGTTCGGCTCCGCATTCATCACGAGCCTCGTGAACCGGCCGTTCGCGCGGCTCGCGCTCGCCGCGCGCCTGGTCGGTTCGGGCCAGGCGCCCGAGCCGCTGCCCGAGCGCGGGATGGGCGTCGCGGCCGAGACCAACCGCAGCTTCAACCAGATGGTGCGCGACCTCGAACAGCTCGAGGCCGACCGCGCGCTGATGCTCGCGGGCATCTCGCACGACCTGCGCACGCCGCTCGCGCGGCTGCGCCTCGAAACCGAGATGAGCCCGTCCGACCAGGCGACCAAGGATGCGATGGTCGACGACATCGAGCAGATGGACCGCATCATCGCGGCCTTCATCGACTACGCGCGCCCGTCGCAGCGCAGGCCCGAGCCCGTCGACCTGTCGTCGATCGCGCAGGAAGTCGCCGCCCGCCTGGCAGGCGAGGACGGCGTCGAGATCCGCACGCGGCTCGCGCCGAGCGCGGTCATCGAGGCCGACGAAACCGACATGCGCCGCGTGATCGGCAACCTCGTCGAGAACGCGCGCAAATACGGCCAGAGCAAGCAGGACGGCATCGCGCGCATCACGCTCGAGACGCGCGTGTCGCATGCACGCGTCGAGCTGTCGGTGAGCGACGAAGGCCCCGGCATCCCCGAGGATCAGCTGCCGCTCGTGATGCGACCGTTCTACCGCGTCGATACCGCGCGCACCAAGGCGGACGGCACCGGCCTCGGGATGGCGATCGTGCTGCGGCTCGTCGGCCGCTACCGCGGCGCGCTGCGACTGCGCAACCGCCACCCCGAAGCGGGCCTCGAAGTCACGCTCGAATTCCCCGGCGCCGGCAAGGCGCGTGCGACCGCGTGACGCGCTCACGCAGGCTTCCCGCACTTCACACTATCGAACCGGTTGAAAAAAGCTATGGGGTTCGTTAGTCAAAATCTATTGAAGCACTTTACTAATAGTGTTATAGTTTACCGCATGCTGTCACATCAGCGTTGCAGCACCGAGGTAGCTTGACTCAGTCTTCTTCCCAACTCATACAGGAGTATCCGCATGAAAACCGTGGGCGATAAACTCGAAGCTTTCACCGTCGTAGCCGCGAAGCCGGGCTTCAACAATCACGAGGAAAACGGCCAGTCGGCGTTCGAGACCGTCACCGAAGCGTCGTTCCCGGGCAAGTGGAAGATCATCTACTTCTATCCGAAGGATTTCACGTTCGTGTGCCCGACGGAAATCGTCGAGTTCGCGAAGCTCACGAAGCAGTTCGAAGAGCGCGACGCCGTGCTGCTCGGCGGCAGCTCGGACAACGAATTCGTCAAGCTCGCATGGCGCCGTGAGCACAAGGACCTCAACAAGCTGAACCACTACTCGTTCGGCGACGTGAAGGGCGAGCTGATCGACCAGCTCGGCGTGCGCGACAAGGAAGCCGGCGTGGCCCTGCGTGCAACGTTCATCGTCGATCCGGACAACACGATCCAGCACGTTTCGGTGAACAACCTGAACGTCGGCCGCAGCCCGGAAGAAGTCCTGCGTATTCTGGACGGCCTGCAAACGGACGAACTGTGCCCGTGCAACCGTGCAGTCGGCGGCGCAACGCTGTAAGCGCATCGATGCACGAAGCCCGCGGCGCACGTCCTGCCTGCGGGCTTTTTTAACGGCCAACCCATAGGAGATATCAATGGAATTCATCGACTCGATTAAGGCACGTATTCCCGACTATGCGAAGGACATTCGCCTGAACCTCGACGGCACCATCTCGCGCTCGTCGCTCGAAGGCACCGACGCGGTCGGCGTCGCGCTGGCGGCGGCAATCGCGGCGAAAAGCCCGGTGCTCATCAAGACGATCCGCGAAGCCGGCGTGCTGTCGCCCGAAGAGACGAACGCCGTGCTGACGGCGGCCGCGCTGATGGGGATGAACAACACCTGGTATCCGTATGTCGAGATGGCCGACGACGCCGACCTGAAGACGCAACGCGCCGAGCTGCGGATGGGCGCGTATGCGACGCACGGCGGCGTCGACAAGCGCAAGTTCGAGATGTACGCGCTCGCCGCGTCGATCGTGGGCAAGTGCCATTTCTGCGTGAAGTCGCACTATGCGCTGCTGAAGAACGAACAAGGGATGACCGTCACGCAGTTGCGCGACGTCGGCCGCATCGCGTCGGTGATCAACGCCGCCGCCCAGGTGATCGCCGCCGAAGGCGAATAAGCGGCAATGCCGCCCGGCCGGCCGCCATGCCGGCGGCGGCCTCCGCCTCAAACGACAATGCCACGCATCCGCGTGGCATTGTCGTTTCTACGGCGCGGCGCGCGGCGGGAACCGCGCGCCGCCGCGACCGGGCGTCAGCCGTCCTGCTTCACCAGCAACGCCGCGGCCTGCGCCTCGATCCCCTCGCCGCGGCCGAGATAGCCGAGCTTCTCGTTGGTCTTCGCCTTCACGTTCACGCGATCGAGCGGCAACCCGAGATCGGCCGCGATGTTCGCGCGCATCCCGTCGATATGCGGCGCGAGTTTCGGCGCCTGGGCGATCACGGTGCTGTCGACGTTACGGATCGTAAAGCCGGCCGCCTTGATGCGCACGGCGCATTCGCGCAGCAGCACGCGGCTGTCCGCGCCCTTGAAGGCCGCGTCTGTATCGGAGAAATGACGGCCGATGTCGCCGAGCGCCGCCGCGCCGAACAGCGCGTCGGTGATCGCGTGCAGCAGCACGTCCGCGTCCGAGTGGCCGAGCAGACCGCGCTCGTAAGGAATCGTCACGCCGCCGATGATGAGGGGGCGCCCCTCGACGAGCTGATGCACGTCGTAGCCTTGTCCGATTCTGAAATCCATGCGTGTTCCGATTGAAATGGGGGAAAAGTCAGGAAGCGTCCGCGGCGCGCCCGAGGATCGCCTCCGCGAGCGCGAAATCTTCCGGATACGTCACCTTGAAGTTGCGAAGGCTGCCCTGCACGACGCGCGGCGTATGGCCGGCCCATTCGATCGCGCTCGCCTCGTCGGTCAGGTCGTGCCCTTCGCGCTGCGCGCGCAGGATCGCCTCGCGCAGCATGCCGATGCGGAACATCTGCGGCGTCTGCGCCTGCCACAGCGCATCGCGCGACTCGGTGCGCGCGATCGCGTCGCCGCCGGCCGGCACGCGCTTGAGCGTATCGGCCACCGGCAGTGCGACGATGCCGCCGACCGGGTCGTCCTTCAGCGTCGCGACCAGCGTGCGGATCAGCTCCGGCGTGATGCCGGGGCGCGCGGCGTCGTGCACGAGCACCCAGTCGAGATCGGTCGCGCCGAATTCGCCCAGTTCGAGCAATCCGTTCAGCACCGACGCCTGCCGCGAACCGCCGCCGCAGCGGCGCACCGCGAAGCGCAGCCCCGCGAAGCGGCGCGCGTCGAAATGGGTATCGTCGGGCGCGAGCACGACGAGCGTCTGGGCAAATTCGCTGCACGCGTCGAACGCGGCAAGCGTGTAATGCAGCAGCGCGCGGCCGGCCAGCGTGCGGTATTGCTTCGGCACGGCCGAGCCGGAGCGGCTGCCCGTACCGGCACAGGGAATCAGGGCGAAGAGTCGGGAAGTCACGAAGGGAAACGCCGGAAAGATGAAATCGAGAAGCGGATTTTATAATAGGTCTTTCGTCCCGACCGGCGCACCGCGATGCGCCCGTGCACGCCACCCCTGTCGTCCCTATGCCAGATAACGCTTTCACCCCGTCCGCCTCGCCCGTTGCCCGCGTCAAGCCCGGCCAGCGCTTCGCCTTCGACGGCGCGCATGGTTCCGCCGACGCGCTCGCCATCGCCCGTTATCTCGCCGACAACCGCCAGGCCGTGCCGCTGCTCGCGGTGATCTGCGCGAACGCGGTCGACGCGCAGCGGCTCTCGCAGGAAATCCGCTACTTCTCCCCCGACGCGCGCGTGCGCCTGCTGCCGGACTGGGAAACGCTGCCGTACGACACGTTCTCGCCGCACCAGGATCTCGTCTCCGAGCGTCTCGCGACGCTCCACGATCTCGGCGAGGGCCGCTGCGACATCCTGCTCGTGCCCGCGACCACCGCGCTGTACCGGATGCCGCCCGCGTCGTTCATGGCGGCATACACGTTCGCCTTCGCGCAGGGCGAGCGGCTCGACGAAGCGAAGCTGAAGGCGCAGCTCACGCTGGCCGGCTACGAGCATGTGAGCCAGGTCGTGCGGCCCGGCGAATACTGCGTGCGCGGCTCGCTGATCGACCTGTACCCGATGGGCTCGCCGCTGCCGTACCGGATCGACCTGTTCGACGACCAGGTCGACTCGATCCGCGCGTTCGACCCCGACACGCAGCGCAGCCTCTACCCGGTGCGCGACGTGCGGCTCCTGCCCGGTCGCGAGTTTCCGTTCGACGAAGCCGCGCGCACGGCCTTCCGCAGCCGCTGGCGCGAGACTTTCGAGGGCGACCCGAGCCGCGCGCCGATCTACAAGGACATCGGCAACGGCGTGCCGTCGGCCGGCATCGAGTACTACCTGCCGCTGTTCTTCGACGAAACCGCGACGCTGTTCCACTACCTGCCGCAGGACGCGCACCTCGTGTTCACCGGCGATCTCGAAGCGTCGATCCGCCGCTTCACGGCCGACACGAAGCAGCGCCACGCGTTCCTCGCGCACGACCGCGAGCGGCCGATCCTCGAGCCGCAGCGGCTGTTCCTGTCCGACGAGGACTTCTTCGCCCTCTCGAAGCCGTTCGCGCGCGTCGCGCTGCCCGCGCAGCCGGCCGGCGGCTGGGCGACGGCGCTGCCCGAGCTCACCGTCGACCGCCATGCGGACGATCCGCTCGCGTCGCTGCGCTCGTTCGTCGAATCGTCGGGCAAGCGCGTGCTGCTGACGGTCGAATCGGCCGGCCGCCGCGAAACGATCCTGCAACTGCTCGCCGATCACCATCTGCGCCCGGCGTCGAACGACCATTTCGCGGGCTGGCTCGCGAGCGACGAACGCTTCGCGCTCGGCGTCGCGCCGCTGTCGAACGGCTTCGCGGTGCCGGGCGAAGGCTACGCGATCGTCACCGAAACCGAGCTGTACGGCGCACTCGGCCGCCGCGCGGGCCGCCGCCGGCAGGAACAGGCCAGCAATGTCGACGCGATGGTGCGCGACCTGTCGGAGCTGAAGGTCGGCGATCCGGTCGTCCACGCGCAGCACGGCATCGGCCGCTACATGGGCCTCGTGTCGATGGATCTCGGCGAAGGCGAGACCGAATTCCTGCATCTCGAATACTCGGGCGACAGCAAGCTCTACGTGCCGGTCGCGCAACTGCACGTGATCTCACGCTACAGCGGCGCCGATCCCGACAGCGCGCCGCTGCACGCGCTCGGCTCCGGCCAGTGGGAGCGTGCGAAGCGCAAGGCCGCGCAGCAGATCCGCGACACGGCGGCCGAGCTGCTGAACCTGTATGCGCGGCGCGCGGCGCGCGAGGGCCACGCGTTCTCGCTCGACCCGCGCGACTACGTGAAGTTCGCGGAGAGCTTCGGTTTCGAGGAAACGCCCGACCAGGCCGCCGCGATCGCGGCCGTGATCGGCGACATGACGAGCGGCAAGCCGATGGACCGCCTCGTGTGCGGCGACGTCGGCTTCGGCAAGACCGAGGTCGCGCTGCGCGCCGCGTTCATCGCGGTGCTGGGCGGCAAGCAGGTCGCGCTGCTGTCGCCGACCACGCTGCTCGCCGAGCAGCACACGCAGACCTTCGCCGACCGCTTCGCGGACTGGCCGGTGCGGATCGTCGAGCTGTCGCGCTTCAAGACCACGAAGGAAGTGAATGCGGCGATCGCGCAGATCAACGAAGGCAGCGTCGACATCGTGATCGGCACGCACAAGCTGCTGTCGTCGGACGTGCAGTTCAAGCGCCTCGGCCTCGTGATCATCGACGAGGAACACCGCTTCGGCGTGCGCCAGAAGGAAGCGCTGAAGGCGCTGCGCGCGGAAGTCGACGTGCTGACGCTCACCGCGACGCCGATCCCGCGCACGCTCGGGATGGCGCTCGAAGGCTTGCGCGATTTCTCGGTCATCGCCACCGCGCCGCAGAAGCGGCTCGCGATCAAGACCTTCGTGCGCCGCGAGGAGGAAAGCGTGATCCGCGAGGCGATGCTGCGCGAGCTGAAGCGCGGCGGCCAGGTCTACTTCCTGCACAACGAGGTCGAGACGATCGAGAACCGCAGGGCGATGCTCGAGGAACTGGTGCCCGAGGCGCGCATCGCGATCGCGCACGGCCAGATGCACGAGCGCGAGCTCGAGCGCGTGATGCGCGATTTCGTCGCGCAGCGCGCGAACGTACTGCTGTGCACGACGATCATCGAGACCGGCATCGACGTGCCGAGCGCGAACACGATCATCATGCATCGCTCGGACAAGTTCGGCCTCGCGCAGCTCCACCAGTTGCGCGGCCGCGTCGGCCGTTCGCACCACCAGGCGTACGCGTACCTGCTCGTGCACGATCCGCAGGCCCTGACCAAGCAGGCGCAGCGTCGCCTCGAGGCGATCCAGCAGATGGAGGAGCTGGGCTCGGGCTTCTATCTCGCGATGCACGACCTCGAGATCCGCGGCACCGGCGAGGTGCTCGGCGACAAGCAGTCGGGCGAAATCCACGAGATCGGCTTCCAGCTCTATACGGACATGCTGAACGACGCGGTGAAGGCGCTGAAGAACGGCAAGGAGCCCGACCTCACCGCCCCGCTCGCCGCGACGACGGAAATCAACCTGCATGCGCCCGCGATCCTGCCGGCCGACTACTGCGCGGACGTGCAGGAGCGGCTGTCGCTGTACAAGCGCCTCGCGAACTGCGAGCATGGCGACGCGATCGACGGCATCCAGGAAGAACTGATCGACCGCTTCGGCAAGCTGCCGCCGCAGGCGCACGCGCTCGTCGAGACGCACCGCCTGCGGATCGCCGCGAAGCCGCTCGGCATCGTGAAGATCGACGCGAGCGAGGTTGCGATCGGGCTGCAGTTCGAGCCGAACCCGCCGATCGATCCGATGCGGATCATCGAGATGGTGCAGAAGCACCGGCACATCAAGCTCGCGGGCCAGGACAAGCTGCGCATCGAGACACGCTCGCCCGATCTCGCGATCCGCGTATCGACGATCAAGGAAACGCTGCGCGCGCTCGGCCCCAGGCAGGGCGCGGCCGCCGCGGCGCGCTGACGGTCGCGGCGATGCTGCGGTGCGTCGCGCCCGCGGCAGGCGCGGCGAAGCGTTTTTGAGTATGATTTTCCCATTCATCAGACGGAGTTCCGCCATGTCCACTCTCGACGCGACGGCGTCGTCCGCCGCCGCCCAAGGCGACGCGCCGCTCGTCAGCCTGCCCTGGATCAAGCAACTGGTGTCGATGGACACGACGAGCCGCGTGCCGAATCTCGGCCTGATCGAAACGGTGCGCGACGCGCTGGCCGCGAAGGGCATCGTCTCGACCATCACGCACGATTCGCGCGAAGGCTGGGCCAACCTGTTTGCGACCGTGCCCGCGCACGACGGCTCGACGAACGGCGGCATCGTGCTGTCGGGGCACACCGACGTCGTGCCGGTCGACGGCCAGCAATGGGACAGCAACCCGTTCGCACCGGAAATCCGCGACGGCCGCCTGTACGGCCGCGGCACCTGCGACATGAAGGGCTTCATCGGCACGGCGCTCGCACTGCTGCCCGAGATGCAGGCGACGAAGCTCGCGCAGCCGATCCATTTCGCGCTGTCCTACGACGAGGAGATCGGCTGCGCCGGCGCGCCGCTGATGATCGCCGACCTGGTCAAGCGCGGCGTGCAGCCGTCGGGCTGCATCGTCGGCGAGCCCACCAGCATGCGTCCGATCATTGCGCACAAGGGCATCAACGCGTACCGCTGCTGCGTGCGCGGCCACGCGGCGCATTCGTCGCTGACGCCGAAGGGGCTGAACGCGATCGAGTATGCGGCGCGCCTGATCTGCCACATCCGCGACATCGCCGACCGCTTCCGCGCGGAAGGCCCGTTCGACGCGCTGTACGACGTGCCGTTCACCACGGCGCAGACGAGCACGATCCAGGGCGGCAACGCGATCAACACGGTGCCGGCCGAATGCCGGTTCGATTTCGAGTTCCGCAACCTGCCCACGCTCGATCCGGAGCAGATCTTCACGCGCATCGAAGCGTATGCGCAGGAAACGCTGCTGCCGCAGATGCGCCGCGAGCATCCGAACGCCGCCATCGAATTCTCGAAGATCGCCGCGGCGCCGGGCCTCGATGCGACCGAGCAGGCCGCGATCACGCAGCTCGTGCGCGCGCTGACCGCCGACCAGGACAAGCGCAAGGTCGCGTACGGCACCGAGGCCGGCCTGTTCGAACGCGCGGGCGTCCCGAGCGTCGTGTGCGGGCCCGGCAACATCGAGCAGGCGCACAAGCCGAACGAATACGTCGAGCTTGCGCAGCTCGCCGGCTGCGAGCAGTTCCTGCGCAAGTTCATCCGCAGCATGTCGGTCGACGCTCACTGACTGCCTCCCGCCACGCCGGCCCGCGTGTGCGGGCCGGCCCACTCCGCCACCCGCCACGTCATGTCGACTGAACAACAGGGCACGGCCCATCCGACGATCGACGGCGAGCCGATCCCGACGCTCGACGACATCGCCGCGCAGCATTTCGCGTTGTCGCCGTGGGTCGCACGCACGCCCGTCTTCGAGCGCGCCGACCTGCCGTCCCTCGAGGGCACGCACGTCAACTTCAAGTTCGAGCTGCTGCAGGCGAGCGGCAGCTTCAAGGCGCGCGGCGCATTCACGCATCTGCTCGCGCTCGACGAGGCGCGCAGGAACGCCGGCGTGACCTGCGTGTCGGCCGGCAACCACGCGGCGGCCGTCGCATATGCGGCAATGCGGCTCGGCAGCAGCGCAAAAGTCGTGATGTTCCATACCGCAAGCCCGTCGCGCATCGCGCAATGCAAGCGGTACCGCGCGGAAGTCGTGCTGGCGGCCAGCGCGTCGCAGGCATTCGATCTCGTCCGACGGATCGAGGCGGAGGAAGGCCGCTTCTTCATCCATCCGTTCAACGGCTATCACACGATCCTCGGCACCGCGACGCTCGGCTACGAATGGGCGACACAGACGCCCGACCTCGACGCGGTGATCGTGCCGATCGGCGGCGGCGGGCTCGCGGCCGGCATGGCGACCGCGCTGCGGCTCGCGAATCCGCGCGTGCACGTGTACGGCGTCGAGCCGGAAGGTGCCGACGCGATGAGCCGCAGCTTCGCGGCGAATCACACGATCCGGATGAGCGCGATGCAGACGATCGCCGATTCGCTGATGGCGCCGCATACCGAGGAATACAGCTACCAGCTGTGCCGGCGCCACGTCGACCGCATCGTCACCGTGTCCGACGACGCGCTGCGCGCCGCGATGCTGTTCCTGTTCTCGCACCTGAAACTGTCGGTCGAGCCGGCTTGCGCGGCCGCGCTCGCCGCGCTGCTCGGCCCGCTGCGCGAGACGCTGCAGGGCAGGCGCGTCGGCGTGCTGCTGTCGGGCACGAACACCGACCCCGCCACCCTCGGCATGCATCTCGCGCACGCGACGTTGCAGCACTGAACGCGCCGGGCGCCGGCGCACCGACCTAGGGTTATCCCCAGATTATGTTGACAGCCCTGTTGATAACCCGCCGGACAAACACGCAAGTGTTTGAGCGCGCAGCGTTTTGCGGGCGCGAAGGTCGATCGTCGCAAATTGGGCAGATGCGGTCACAGGGCGCACGCGCCGCGACGCGGCGCCCCCGCGTGCGGCCGGTGCTCGGCGCCCTCGCGATCGCGCTGCTCGCCGGTTGCGCGGCGCCGCCCTCGCCCGTCGCCGGCGCGCAGCCGGCCTGCACGCAGCCGGGCGAGCACCGCATGTTGCAGGCCGACCTCCTGTTCGGGCGCGACATCGCCGGGCGCGGCGCCGTCACCGACGCGGAGCGCGCGGCCTTCCTCGCCGACACGGTCACGCCGCGCTTCCCCGATGGCCTCACCTACTGGGATACGCACGGCCAGTGGCGCGACCGCGCGAGCGGCGCGATCACGCACGAAGACAGCTTCGTGATCCGTATCCTCGCCGACGATACGCCCGACACGCGCGCACGGCTCACCGCGATCCGGCAAGCGTACGTGCAGCGCTTCCATCAGGAGTCGGTCGGCATCACGCTCGTGCCGGCCTGCGCGTCGTTCTGATTCAGCCTCCGGTCGCAAAAATGCAGGCGGGCTACTGACGCCCAGCCGCGAGCAACGGCGATGTTGACCCCACTCACCGGAAAGCGCGGCCAGCGGATATCAGGCGTGCACTCGGACACACTCTTATACCGCGAGGCTACGGAATCGACGTCGTCGGAGAGCAGTAATTGCAGACGACAAAAGACACCTGATTTATGAGATAAATCGGCGATGTTGACATGGATGCAAATGCGATTCATTATCATTCGCGCCGATCACGTCTTTAAGTGACCGGTTCTTCCAACAATTTCAAATCGGAGTCCTGAATAATGAAAGTACTGAGTAGTCAGGATGTGATGAGAGTATCGGGGGCCGGTCTTGCCGGGACCGTGGCTGGCGGCGTAGCCGGAACCGTTGCTGGACAATATATAGGGGCGGAAGTCGGCGCCGGAATTGGCGCTGCGGTTGGATCCATCGTTCCAGGAGTCGGCACGGTGGGCGGAGCGATTATCGGCGGCGCAGTCGGCATGTTATATGGCCCGACTGTTGGCGGATTGACCGGCGCCTACGTACTTGATCGCATTCAAGACTACGGTTGGTCGTACTTTTTCCCTCGTGGTGTCTCGTTTGAGCAGCTGTGGGAAGCGACGAGCAGCCTGTAGTTGATGGAAATAGCCGATTCCCGGAAAAACTAGCGGAATCTCGCCGTATCGAATCAATCATTATTTTCGATATCTCATGCTGATCCCTGTCAGGCGCTTTCTCGAAGTGACTATTGCGCGTCTGTTCGCCGCGCAGTTAGTGAGTATCGTTGCATTTCTGATGCTTGCTCAAAATCGAGCCGCCAAATATCTCGTGTTCTGTGCGACTTGCTTTGTCGGGGCATTCATTGTCGGGCGCCTGACCCGCATCTGCGGGCAATCCGGTTACGATCGATTGCCCTACTATCCCCGCTGGCTCTCAATGCAGGCCGTCATCCTCAATCTTGGGTTGTCACTGATTGCCCTGGCCGCCGGTCGGAACGGATGGATATGCGCTGTCACGCTTCCCTGCATATTCGGCCTGGTTTGTAGCGACTATCTTTACTTGCGGCGTCAGGACCAGTCAAAGCGCTAACTGCACGGGCGAACATGGGACGCTCGACGATGCGAATTGTCTCGAGTCATACTGACAAGCATCGAAGAATAACGAGCAACAAGGGAAAGTAGCGCATCCCGACAACGCGCCGGAAAGTCGATATGCCGATTGCCTCGTGAAATTCAAAGTAATCCAGCTTCGATAATTTGCCTGGCTGATCATGTCGATTCAGCAATCGCTCTTTCGTACGAGGGCTGAGCAAGCCCAGCGCAAGACTTCGTTCGTTGTGACCAACTTATGGCGGGACTTACCCCCGCAGGAGTCCGCCCATGCCGAGCACACAAAAAACGGGCGCCCGAAGGCGCCCGTCGCATGCATGAACAGCGGCGTACCGCTTACTTGTTCTCGAACATGTCCATGATCTGCTGCTTCTCCTGCGGCGTGACAGGCGGCGGCGCAAGCCCCGCCGCACCGGTCGAGCCGAGTGCGTCGTTCGCGCTGATCGCGTTCTCGGCCGGGTTGATGTCGACGTTCGCGACGAACCCGTTGCCCGGCGTGCGATCGGCGTAGTACAGCTCGCCGTCGATCGACGTCAGGCCGTCCGGCATCGGCATCTGCTGCTCGGGCACGCCGTTCAGCGCGGTGCGCATGTAGTTCACCCAGATCGGCAACGCGAGCTGCGCGCCGAATTCGCGACTGCCCAGGCTCTTCGGCTGGTCGAAGCCCATCCACGCGACCGCGACGAGCGACTGCTGATAGCCGGCGAACCAGCCGTCCTTCGCGTCGTTCGTCGTACCCGTCTTGCCCTGCAGGTCGCTGCGGCCCAGTACGTTGGTGCCCGCACCCGTGCCGGCCGTCGCGACCGAATGCAGCAGGCTGTTCATCACGTACGCGTTGCGGCCTTCGATCGTGCGCGGCGCCGTGCTGCCCGCGATCACCGGCTGCGACTTCTGCAGCGGCTGGCCGTGCGCGTCGTCGACTTCGGCGATCAGGTACGGATCGACCTTGTAGCCGCCGTTCGCGAACACCGCGTAGCCGGTCGCGAGCTGCAGCGGCGTGACGAGGCCCGCGCCGAGCGCCATCGGCAGGTACGGCGGCGTCTTCGCGGGATCGAACCCGAAGCGCTGCGTCACGTACTGCTGCGCATACTGCGTGCCGATCGACGCGAGGATCCGGATCGACACGAGGTTCTTCGAACGCTGCAGGCCGGTGCGCATCGTCATCGGGCCGTCCGGCTGGTCGTCGTCCTTCGGCTCCCACGCGGTGCCGCCCGGCACGCTCGGCGGGAAGTACAGCGGCGCGTCGTTGATCATCGTCGCCGGCCCCATGCCCTTGTCGAGCGACGCCGAGTAGATGAACGGCTTGAACGACGAGCCCGGCTGCCGCCACGCCTGCGTCACGTGGTTGAACTTGCTCTTGTTGAAGTCGAAGCCGCCGACGAGCGAGCGGATCGCGCCGTCCTGCGGCGCGATCGCGACGAGCGCGCCCTCGACCTGCGGCAGCTGCACGACCTGCCAGCCCGTCTTGCCGTCCTTCAGCACGCGCACGATCGAGCCCGGCTTGATGCGCAGCGTGTCGTTCGCGCGGGACCCGAGCGCGGCCGCCACGAAGCGCAGCCCGGCCGGGCCGATCGTCGTGGTCGCGCCGCCGACGAACTGCACCTCGACCGCGTTCGGCGACGCCGACAGCACCACCGCCGACTGCAGGTCGCCGTTGTCCGGGTGATCGGCAAGCGCGTCGTCGATCGCCTCGTCGCGGTCGTCGCCGGCCGCGGGCAGCTGGATCGACGCTTCCGGCCCGCGATAGCCGTGGCGGCGCTCGTAGTCGAGAATGCCGCGCCGCACGGCCTGGTATGCGGATTCCTGGTCGGACGAGTTGATCGTCGTCGTGACGGTCAGCCCGCGCGTATAGGTTTCGTCCTTGTATTGCTGGTACATCATCTGCCGCACCATCTCGGCGACGTACTCGCCGTGCACCGCGTACTGGTTGCCCGGCGTGCGCACGTGGATCTCTTCCTTCACGGCCGCGTCGTACTGCGGCTGCGTGATGTAGCCGACCTCGAGCATGCGCTTCAGGATGTATTCCTGGCGCACCTTCGCACGCTTCGGATTGACGACCGGGTTATACGCGGACGGCGCCTTCGGCAGCCCCGCGAGCATCGCCGCTTCCGCGAGCGTGATGTCCTTCAGGTCCTTGCCGAAATACACGCGCGCGGCGGCGGCGAAGCCGTACGAGCGCTGGCCGAGATAGATCTGGTTCATGTACAGCTCGAGGATCTGGTCCTTCGTCAGCGCCTTCTCGATCTTGTACGCGAGCAGCATTTCGTAAATCTTGCGCGTGTAGGTCTTCTCGCTCGACAGGAAGAAGTTGCGCGCGACCTGCATCGTGATCGTGCTCGCGCCCTGGCGCGCGCCGCCGTGCATCAGGTCGGCGACGCCCGCCCGCAGGATGCCGAGGAAATCGACGCCGCCGTGCTCGTAGAAGCGGTAGTCCTCGATCGCGAGCACGGCCTTCTTCATCACGTCGGGAATGTCCTGGAAGCGCACGAGGCTGCGGCGCTCCTCGCCGAACTCGCCGATCAGCACATGATCGGCCGTGAACACGCGCAGCGGCACCTTCGGCTGGTAGTTGGTCAGCGCATCGAGCGACGGCAACTGCGGCGCCATCACGACCAGCGCGTAGCCGACGATCAGCGCACCGACGATCGCCAGCGTCACGAACAGGCCGGCGAACCACAGCGCGACGCGCGAGCCGAACGAGCGGCGGCGCCCTCCGTCGCCGCTGCGCCGGGCCTGGCGGTCGTCGCGACGGTCGTGCTCGTCGTCATCGGGGTAATAGGCTCCGGACGGCGAACGGCGCAGCGAGTAGTGGGGTTCGTTCCTGTCGGAAGATGAAGGCGGTCGTTTGATAATTGGCATGTCGGAATGGCGGGCGGTCGTGGCGCCCTCGGACGCATGCGGAAACGCAAGCGAATGAATCAGAGCAGGTGCTTCGTGATGCGGCTGTCACGTCGACAGACCCCGCCGCGCGGCGATCCGTTCCCGCGACGTGACAGCGCATTTTAATGAAATCGACCGCGTGCCTTCGCGATTTTTTGTAAAAATTCCCGCATTGCCGTGATTTGCGGAACGTATTGTCCGCCTCCCCGGCCTATCATGGACACGCGACATCGCGGGCGCGGGCATTTTTCTTTCAGGCGCGAAAGGTTGACATCCCGATGCGCACGCCGCTTGAACTCCCGCGTTTAAGCCGTATTTAAGTGATCCGGTGGTGTAATATCCGCCGGCTCATGCGGGTCGGAACCGGCCCGCAACAGGCACTGCCGCCGTCACGCGGCGCCTTTCAATCACGGAGGATTTCATGTCGCTTTTCGACTCTGTTTCGCGCACGATCAAGGGCCTGCTGAACGACGCGGCCGATTCGGTACAGGATCCGTCGCGCGACGCACGTCAGATCGTGCGGGAGCTCGACGACAGCATCGGCCGTGCCGAGAATTCGCTGATCGAGATCGAGGCACAGGTCGCGACCCAGCGCAGCAAGCGCGATGCGGCCGACGACAAGGTGAAGAAGTACGAGGACGGCGCGAAGCGCGCGCTGCAGGCCGGCGACGAAGCGCTCGCACGCGAGGCGCTCGCCGCGCAGTCGAACGCGGAAGCCGAGCGCGATGCGCTCGCGGCCGAACTGACGACGCTCGAGCCGTCGGTCGACAAGCTGAAGGGGCAGATCGCCGAGATGCGCCAGCGCCGCAACGACCTGAACGCGCGCTCGAACATCCTGCAGGCCAAGCAGGAAATCGCGCAGGCGAAGGACGTCGCGGCAAGCGCGCTGGGCGGCATCGGCGGCAAGAACCTGTCCGAGGATTTCCAGAAGCTCGAGGACAAGGTCGCGCTGCAGAACGCGCGCTCGGACGCACGCCTGAACTCGGCCGACACGTCGAGCGGCAAGGCGCTCGACGACAAGCTCGCCGCGCTGAACAAGGGCCCGTCGGTCGAGGATCGCCTCGCCGCACTGAAGAAGCAGCTCGACACGCCCGCGCAGTAACGCCAACCGCGGGCAACCGCGCCGCCGCCCGCCCGGGCGTGCGGCGCGAACCGATCGCCAGGAGACGGGCGCCTGCGCCCGGTTCGACCATGAAGAAATCCCTCGCCGCACTCGGCCTCTCGCTGATGTTGCTGTCGTCCGCCGCGTTTGCGGTCCCGTCGCTGCAGCAGGTCGAGCAATCGATCGCGCAGCGCAACTGGCAGCAAGCCGACACGCAGCTGTCGCAAGTCATCGACGCCCATCCGAACAACGCGCACGCGCGCTACCTGTATGCGCAGGTGCTGGACCGCGAAGGCCGTGCGTCCGACGCGCTGACGCAACTGCAGCGCGCGAAGTCGCTCGATCCGCAACTGAAGTTCACCGACCCGTCGCGTTTCGCGCAGACGGAATCGCGCATCCGCGCCGACGCCGCGCGCGTCGGCGGCAACGCACCGTCTGCCGCACAGGCCGGCACGGTGCAGTCGTCGCTCGCACCCGCCGTCGCGCCGGCCGAAAAACACGGCCCGTCGACAGGCATGTGGATCGGCCTCGGGCTGATCGTCGCGATAATCGCGCTGGTACTGCGCTGGACGCTGCGGCGCGCCCGCACGGCCGACGACGGCCGCGCCGACGACGAACGCCGCACGCAACTCAAACGCGCCACCGACGTGCTGAACGACATCCGTCCGCTGAAGCTCGACGCGAAGCTGTCGACGGCGCCGGGCGTCGCCGCGCTCACGGGCGAACTCGACGCGATCGAGGCCGACGCACGCACGCTCGTCGAAACGCTGTCGAACGGCAAGAATCCGGTGCCGCCGTATCGCGTCGACGAACTCGAACAGCGCCATGCGAGCGTGAAGGCGCGCGTCGAAGGCCGGCCCGACCCGGCCGCGCAGCCGGCAGCGCCGGCGAACGGCCCGAACGGCAGCGGCTCCGTGTACGCGCAGGAAGCGGATCGCATGACGGGCGCGCAAGGCCAGCCGTATCCGCCGCAGCCCTACCCGCAACAGCAGCAGCCCGTCGTGATCCAGCAAGGCGGCGGCGGTTTCGGCGGCGGCATGGGCGGACTGCTGACCGGCGTGTTGCTCGGCGAGGCGATGTCGGGCGGCCGCGAGCGCGTGGTCGAGCGCGACGTGATCGTCGACGGCGAGCGCCGCCGGCAGGACGCCGATCCGGGCTTCGACCTCGGCCGCGGCGACGCTTCGAACTGGAGCGACGGCAACAGCGGCGGCGGCATGGATCTCGGCAGCAACGACGACGGCTGGACCGACGACAACACCTGACGCAATGCGGCGCGGCGACCCGCGCTGCGCCACGCACGCCACGCTCCCCTGTCCGACCGGCCGCGCCGCCGCGCGGATTTGTCAATCATTTCAAGATGGGCTACCGGCAACGGGGAGCGTTCGCTATCATGCGGCCATCGGCGTGCCACCGACCCTCATTCGACGCTTTGCATTCGCCCGCGTCGCGGCACGCCTCCTCTCGCCTCAACCAGGAGAAAGCCGCTCATGAGCATCATCAAGGAATTCAAGGAATTCGCCGTCAAGGGCAACGTCATGGATCTCGCCGTCGGCGTGATCATCGGCGGCGCGTTCTCGAAGATCGTCGACTCGGTCGTGAAAGACCTCATCATGCCGGTGATCGGCGTGCTGACGGGCGGTCTGGATTTCTCGAACAAGTTCGTTCTGCTCGGCACCATCCCCCCGACGTTCAAGGGTAATCCCGATTCGTTCAAGGACCTGCAGGCCGCAGGCGTCGCCGCGTTCGGTTACGGCTCGTTCATCACCGTGGCGATCAATTTCGTCATCCTGGCCTTCATCATTTTCCTGATGGTGAAATTCATCAACAAGCTGCGCAAGCCGGAAGAAGCCGCGCCGGCCGCCACGCCGGAAGACACCGTGCTGCTGCGCGAGATCCGCGATTCGCTCAAGCAGCGCTGAGCGCCAGGCACCCCGCCCGCCAGGCCCGCCTCGTGCGGGCCTTTTTGTTGCGCGGTGCGCCGCCGCATGCGGCCCATCCCACTTTTTTGTGACGAGCGAATGCACGTGCGGGGAAAGCAGGTCTATGATGGAGACTAAACGACAGTACGGGCGCCAAGACGCTGGCTGTGTCGATCATGGCGAGCAGGTCGACGGGAGACATTGATCGTCGTACTGCACGAATGCAACATTTTCGTGTGCTATAAAGGATCGACATGCGGCGTACATAGCCGGGAGTGGGTCGCATGAAAATGCCGCATTTCTTGCAATTGTTTTTGAGGCGAGTGTTTATGTCCTTCCCGAAAAAACGTCGGCGGGCCCAGCAGGATGGCCAGGAGTCATTCCTCGCGGTATTGCGCCACTCGAAACCGTTTGCCCAGCTCGACACCAAGATTGCCCGCGCCCGCGCGCAGGACGAACCCGTCCTCTACGCGCACGTGCTGCCCGGCCTCGACGTGCTCCTGTGCAGCGTGCGCGGCGCCCAGCCGCCCTATCCGGCCATCGCCGAACTGCGCAAGCGCTGCATCGAATCGATCGCCAACGCGCTCGAGCAGCCGCTGGACGGCCTCGAGAACGGCGGGTACTGGTACGAAGCGAACGGTTTCGGCTTCCTCGTGTTCGCGAGCCGCGCGCGTGCGCGCATCCTGCCCGAGTTTGGTGCGGGAACGAAAGCGAGCCTGCGCGGCGGCCTCGGCCGCCAGAACGCCGGCGACACGACACCCCGCTCGCTCGGCTGATCCGCCAGCCATCCGATGGGCCGCCCGAGGGCGGCCCATCTGCCATTCACGCCCCCCGCTTGCCCGTCACGCCGCCGGCTGACGCCCGTTGCCGGGCCGCACGATGTCGATGAACGCGGCGAAATCCGCGCCGGCGAGCCCTTGCGCGGCGCCCAGGCGCAGCACCTGCTGGACGGTGGCCGACACGGGCATCACGGCGCCCGTGTCGCGCGCGGCATCGGCGATCGCATCGACGTCCTTCTGGAACGTACCGAGCGCGCCGATCGGCGCATGACCGCCCGACGTCATGCGCGGCACGAACGTCTGCAGCAGCACCGAGTCGGCCCAGCCGCCGGCGAGCGCCTCGGCCAGGCGCGCGGCGTCGATGCCGCTCGCCTGCGCCAGACCGACGGCCTCGGCGATCGCCGTCACCGTCGCGGTGACGATCGCCTGGTTGCACAGCTTCGCCGTCTGGCCCGCGCCCGCGTCGCCCATGTGCGTGATGCGCGACGCGTACGTGCCGATCAGCGGCCTCACCGCGTCGAGATCGGCCGCGCGGCCGCCGGCCATCACCGCGAGCGTGCCGGCCTGCGCGCCCGGCACGCCGCCCGATACGGGCGCATCGACCCAGCCCGCGCCGAGCGCTGCCGCGCGCGCCGCGTAGTCGCGCGTCGCGGCAGGCGGAATGCTCGAATGATCGACGATGCGCAGCAGGCGCCGCGCAGCGGCATCGCCGGAGAGCAGCCCGTGCTCGCCGAACACGACGTCGCCGACCGCGCGCCCGTCGAGCACGCATACGAATACGGTGTCGACGCGCTCCGCCAGCTCGCGCGGCGTGCCGGCCACCTGCGCGCCGTCCTTCGCGAGCGCCTCCGCCTTGTCGCGCGAGCGGTTCCACACGCTGACTCGATGCCCGGCCGCCAGCAAATGCCGAATCATCGGCGCGCCCATCAATCCCGGTCCGCAAAATCCGACTTCCACGATGTTCCTCGTCTCCGATATGGGTTGCACTCGCCGCCCATCATACCTATCACTCAAGAAGCCGGGCACGCGCGGCGCCGCTGCGCAAGCCGCGCTGCGCGCCGGCGACCCGCATCGATATCCCAGGGAGTGCATCATGAGCGAGCACGTCTACAAGATGATCGAACTGACCGGCTCGTCGCGGCAATCGAGCGACGACGCCATCCGCAACGCGATCTCGAAGGCCGGCAAGACCCTGCACAACCTGCACTGGTTCCAGGTGACCGAGACGCGCGGCCACATCGAGGGCGACCAGGTCGTTCACTGGCAGGTCACGCTGAAGGTCGGCATGCGCATCGACGACTGACGCGCACACCGCACCGCGCACTGCGCACCACGCGCCGCGAGCCGGATCCGCGCAACGCGCCTCCGCCCGGCGCCGCCCTCCTCTTTCCGCACCGTCCAGGCCCCTTGCCGCGGCCCGGCCGGCGGGCGTCTGCGGGTATCCATCTCTTGACGCTGCTTTTCGTCCATATTAAAAACGATATACCCACAGTACCCCTCGATCAGCCTGGACATATAAACGGAGATACCATGAGTCAGCAACGAGAGGCGATCGACACGTACCTCTTGCGCGTCCTGCACACCCTGTTGATGGAGCGCAGCGTCACGCGCGCGGCCGTCAAGCTGAACCAGTCGCAGCCGGCGATCAGCGCCGCGCTGCGGCGCCTGCGCGACATCACCGGCGATCCGCTGCTGGTGCGCGGCAAATCCGGCATGGTGCCGACCGAATACGGGCTGCGCCTGCTCGAGCCCGTGCAGAACGCCCTGCGCGAAATCGAGCGCATCAAGTTCCAGCAGCACAACTTCGACCCGGCCACGTCGATCCGCTGCTACCGGATCGGCTGCCCCGACTACCTGAACGTGCTGTTCGTGCCGACCGTCGTCGAGCGCTTCCGCCAGGCCGCGCCGAACGCGACGCTCGAGTTCCACTCGCTCGGCCCCGCGTTCGACTACGAACTCGCGCTGGAGGACGGCAAGCTCGACATCGTCGTCGGCAACTGGCCGGAGCCGCCCGAGCAGTTGCACCTGTCGAACCTGTTCGTCGACGAAATCGTCTGCCTGATGAGCAACACGCACCCGTTCGCGAAGCGCGGCGGGCTCACGCTCGACCAGTACCTGAACGCGCCGCATCTCGCGCCGACGCCGTACTCGGTCGGCCAGCGCGGCGCAATCGACGTGCATCTCGCGCGCGAACGGCTCAAGCGCCACGTGGTCGTCACGCTGCCGTACTTCAACCTGGCGCCCTACGTGCTCGTGAAGTCCGACCTGATCTTCACGACGACGCGCCTGTTCGCCGATCACTATGCGAAGTTCCTGCCGCTGTCGGTCGTGCCGGCGCCGCTCGACTTCCCGCCGATGCAGTACTACCAGCTGTGGCACGAGCGCTGCCACTACTCCGACGAAGTGCGCTGGCTGCGCGGCCTCGTCGCCGAAGCCACCCGCACGCTGATCGAGCCGTAACGGCGCCCGCCGGCCGTGCCGTCGCGGCGCGGCGACAGCGGCGGCACGCCTCGCCAGGCGGCCGCCGGACGGCATCCGGCTCCTTCAGCGCGACGCGTCGACCAGTGCCTGCGCGAGCGCGTTGTGACGCGCGATGACGGGCGGCAGATCGAGCGTCGCCAGCCGCCCTTCCCGCACCACGACCTTTCCGTTCACCACCGTGTACGCCGTCTGCGACGGCGCGCAGAACACCAGTGCCGCGACCGGATCGTGCAGCGCGCCCGCGAACAACGGCTGGCGCAGGTCGAACGCGGCGAAATCCGCGGCCATGCCGGGCTTCAATGCGCCGATGTCGTCGCGGTTCAGCACCTTCGCGCCGCCGAGCGTCGCGATCTCGAGCGCCTCGCGCGCGGTCATCGCATCGGGCCCGAACCCGACCCGCTGCAACAGCAGCGCCTGGCGCACTTCGGCGACCATCTGCGCGCCGTCGTTCGATGCGGAACCGTCGACGCCGAGGCCGACCGGCACGCCCGCGAGCCGCATCTTCTTCACCGGCGCGATACCCGATGCGAGCCGCATGTTGGAACACGGGCAGTGCGCGACGCCCGTGCCGGTGCGCGCGAACAGGCCGATGCCCGCATCGTCGAGCTGCACGCAGTGCGCATGCCACACGTCGTGGCCGACCCAGCCGAGATCTTCCGCGTATTCGGCCGGCGTCATCCCGAACTTCTCGCGGCTGTACGCGATGTCGTTGACGTTCTCCGCGAGGTGCGTGTGCAGCGACACGCCGTACTCGCGCGCCAGCACGGCCGCGTCGCGCATCAGCTCGCGGCTCACCGAGAACGGCGAGCATGGCGCCACCACGACACGCAGCATCGCGTAGCGGCCGTCGTCGTGATAGGTCTCGATCAGGCGCTGCGTGTCGCGCAGGATGTCGGGTTCGCGCTCGACGACCGAATCGGGCGGCAGCCCGCCGTCGCGCCGGCCGACGCTCATCGCGCCGCGGCTCGCGTGGAAACGCATGCCGATCCGCTGCGCGGCGCCGATGCTGTCGTCGAGCCGGCTGCCGTTCGGGTAGATGTACAGATGATCGCTCGACGTCGTGCAGCCCGATTGCAGCAGCTCGGCCATCGCGGTCAGCGTCGACACCTCGATCATCTCGGGCGTCAGGTGCGCCCAGATCCGGTAGAGGTTCGTGAGCCAGCCGAACAGTTCGGCATTCTGCGCGGCCGGCACCGCGCGCGTGAGGCTCTGGTACATGTGGTGATGCGTGTTCACGAGCCCGGGGATCACGAGGTGGCCGCGCAGGTCGAGCACTTCGTCGGCCGTGTCGGGCAGCTCGGCGCTCGGGCCGACCGCGACGATCCGGTTGTCTTCGATGTAGAGCCCCGCGTCGCGCAGTTCACGGCGCGTGTCGTCCATGGTCACGAGCACGTCGGCGTGCTTGACCAGCAGGGTCGTCGGGCGGGATGGGGACGGGTTCGGCGCGCGTGCGCCGGCGTGCTGCTCGAGGTTCATGCGTTCTCCGCGTCGGTCTGCCCCCGGGAGCCGATCCCGGGAGCGTTCACACTGTCGTTCGAACGCTGAATCGCGGCACGCCCCGGTGCCTGCGTCCGTTCGAACGCCCTGGCCCGGTTACCCGGCGTGCTCGCCGTCTTCGGGGTACGCGCGGCCCACGGGCCGACGCACACGGCGGGAGGATCGCCCAAGCGCGCGCCGCACACAATGCGCGATCCGCAATACCGTCCCTCAGGATTTCGATATGGTATGCCGCGCAGCGCGGCACCGGACCCCGGAAACAGGCCCGGAGCGCCGGCCGGAAACCGGCCCTGACGGGCCGTCGACAGCCGCTCATGCGCGGCGCATTATCTTTGATATCGCGCCCGTATTTGCGCAGGGAACCTTTTTACAATGCCTGCACGGCGCTCGCTTCAATCTCGCCGACGGGTATGTAGCCACGTGACGTGGAGCCTCGATCCGCCGCACAGTCAATGGATCGGGCCGCCGCCGAACCTCGCATTCACACAAGGACAATTGCGAATGGGAAAGCTCACTACCCACGTACTCGATACGGCGCACGGTCGTCCCGGCGCCGCCCTCAAGGTGGACCTCTACGCACTGGACGGCGAATCGCGCCGTGCGATCAAGACCGTCCTGACCAATAGCGACGGCCGCTGCGACGAACCGCTGCTCGAAGGCGCCGCGCTTGCCGCCGGCGAATACGAGCTGGTGTTCCATGCCGGCGACTACTTCGCATCGCTCGGCGTGAAGGTGCCCGAACCCCGCTTCGTCGATCGCGTCGTGCTTCGCTTCGGCATCGCCGACGCGACATCGCACTACCACGTGCCGCTGCTCGTGTCGCCGTGGTCGTACAGCACCTATCGCGGCAGCTGACATCCGTATCGGCGCCTGCATCAAAGACAAACGATCTGAGTCTGGAGGAGTTTCATGGAAGGCTTCATCACCGACTGGCTGAACCTCGCGCTGCGATGGCTGCACGTCATCGTCGCGATCGCGTGGATCGGCGAGTCGTTCTATTTCGTCGCACTCGACAACAGCCTGAAACCGCCGACCGACCCGAACCAGCGCAAGCGCGGGGTGTTCGGCGAACTGTGGCACGTCCACGGCGGCGGTTTCTACAACATGCAGAAGTACACCGTCGCCCCGCCGGAAATGCCGGACGACCTGCACTGGTCGAAGTGGCCGTCGTACACGACGTGGCTGTCGGGCTTCTCGTTGTTCTTCGTGCTGTACCTGCTCGCGCCGAACACCTACCTGATCGACAAGAGCGTGCTCGACATGGGCCCGGTGGTCGCCGTCGCGTCCGCGCTCGGCTTCCTGATGGCCGGCTGGATCGTCTACGACTCGCTGTGCCGCATCCTCGGCACCAACGATCGCGTGCTCGGCATTTGCGTCGGCCTCTACGTCGTCATCGCGGCGTACCTCGCGTGCCACATCTTCTCGGGCCGCGCCGCCTACCTGATCGTCGGCGCGATGCTCGCGACGATCATGTCGGCGAACGTGTTCTTCGTGATCATCCCCGGCCAGCGCAAGATGGTCGACAAGATGCTCAAGGGCGAGGAGCCGAACCCGATCTACGGCAAGCGCGGCAAGCAGCGCTCGGTGCACAACACCTACTTCACGCTGCCGGTGGTGTTCGCGATGCTGTCGAACCACTATGCGATGACCTACACGAACAAGTTCAACTGGGTCGTGCTCGTGCTGATCATGCTGGCCGGCGCGCTGATCCGCCAGTTCTTCGTGATGCGCCATCGCGGCAAGCAGCTGTGGTACCTGCCGATCGGCGGCGTGGCGCTGCTGTCGGGCGCGCTGGTGTGGACGATGCCCAAGCCGGTCGCGCCGGAAGCGCAAGCGGCCAACGCGCCGAAGATCGTGATCAACGACATCATGCCGGTCCTGCAGCAACGCTGCGTCGCGTGCCACTCGTCGAAGCCGACGCTGATGGGCAGCGCCCCCGCGGGCGTGATGTTCGACACGCCGGACGAAGTGTCGAAGAACGCGCAGCGTATCTACGAGCAGGCCGTGCGCCTGAAGGCGATGCCGATCGGCAACGTCACGCACATGACCGACGACGAGCGGACCAGGCTCGCCGCCTGGTTCGAGGGTGGCGCGGTCAAGTGAGCCGCGACGCGCCGGCGTTGAGTTCCGGCGCGACCCTTTCCGTTCGCGGGCCCGGTGACGGGCCCGTTTTTTTGCGCACCGAATGCCCGCGCGCTAGTCGCGCATCGCGTCGCGCTGAAGCGCGACGAGCGCATCGAGCGCGCGCGGGCCGTCGTCGAACGGCACGAAGATGTGATCGTGGTATGCGGCGGCCATCACGTTGCAGCTGATGCCGGCCGCGCCCAGCGCCCGCGCGAACGCGGCCGTGAGCCCGACGGCCGCAAGATCCGAATGCACGGTCAGCGTGAGCCACGCGGCGCGGAACAGCACGGGCCAGCCGTGGCGGGCGGCCGCCTCCTCGCCGACGACGACCGTCAGCCCTTCCGCTTCGCGAAACGTCGCGATCGCTTCGGATAACGACACGTCGGCGCCGGACGGCAGCGACACGAACGCGAACGCGCCCGGATGAAGTTCGGGCTGCATCGTGCGCAGCAGGATCGCGAGGTCGTTTTCAGGTTGGCTCATCGGAGAAAAACGTCCGGAACGGACGTCGTGCGGTATCGATGCATGCACGATAGCACGCGCGGCAAAGCCGTCACGCAAGCATCATCGCGGCTTCGGCGGCGAGCCAGCCGCGGAACGCGACGATGCGCGGATCGTCCTGCTCGCGAGCCGGATACACGACGTGATACGCAACACCGGGCGGCGGCGCGACGCTCACGTCGAACCGACGCACGATGCGTCCGTCCGCGAGATCGCGTGCGATCATGCGCGGCGCCGCGAAACCGACCGCCGCGCCGCGAGCGGATCCCGCACGCAACGTACACGCTCGTACTTGCTCAACCGCCGGCCGGCTCCGGCAACCGCGCGATCGCCTTGATCTCGAACTGGAAGCCGTACAGCCAGGTCACGCCGACGGCGGTCAGCGTCGGATGCGGCGCGTCTCCCCAATACTCGGGGACGATCTTCCAGATCCGCTCGAATGTCGCTTCGGGATCGACGAGGAACACCGTCACGTCGACGACGTCGTCGAACGTGCAGCCGGCCGCGCCAAGCACCGCACTCAGGTTCTCGAATGCGCGGCGGACCTGTGCTTCCAGCTCCGGTTCGGGCGAGCCGTCCTCGCGGCTGCCGACCTGCCCGGACACGAACAGGAAACCGTTCGAACGCAGCGCCGGCGAATAGCGGTTGCGGTCATACAGCGCCTGGCGACCCGGCGGGAAAACTACGCTACGCTTTGCCATCCAACACCTCCATCGGTCAGTGGGGCGAAGCCGCCCCGGTATCAACGATGAAGGCACTTTAAGGAGCGTTGCCCGGCCGATAAACGGGCAACCCTGTCCAACACTGTTTGCAGGCCCCAAACAATTCCCGACCGGCGCGGAGCCCAGACCCGATGGATCGATTCGACGCAATGCAGGCGTTCGCCCGCGTGGTGGAAGCCGGCAGCTTCACGAAGGCGGCCGAGACGCTGCACATGAGCCGCACCACCGTCACGCAACTGGTGCAGCAACTGGAAGCGCGGCTGCGCGTGAAGCTGTTCAACCGCACGACGCGCAAGGTCGTCGTCACGGCCGACGGCGCCGCCTATTACGATCGCGTGGTGCGGCTGCTCGCCGACATGGACGATGCCGAAACGAGCCTGTCCGCCGCGTCCGCGTCGCCGCGGGGGCGGCTGCGCGTGGACGTGCCGAGCCCGTTCGCGCGGCTGATCCTGATCCCCGCGCTGCCCGCGTTCCACGCGCGCCATCCTGACATCCAGCTCGACATGGGCGTGAGCGACCGCGTGGTGGACGTGATCGGCGAGAACGTCGACTGCGTCGTGCGCGGCGGCGAGCCGACCGACCGATCGCTGGTCGCGCGCCACGTCGGCGACCTGCGGCTCGGCGTATATGCGTCGCCGGCCTATCTCGCGCGCGCCGGCACGCCCGCGCATCCGGACGAACTCGAAGACACGCATCACCGGATCGTCGGCTTTCTGTGGGCGCGCACCGGCAAGGCGCTGCCGTTCGCGATGGAACGCGATGGCGCGCACGTGGATGTGCGCGGGCGCTACGTGCTGGCCGTCGACGACGGCAACGCGTACCTCGAAGCCGGCCTGGCCGGGCTCGGCATCCTGTGGCTGCCCGACTACATGGCGGCCGCCCATCGCGCACGCGGCGACCTGGTGCCGCTGTTCGAGCACTGGCGGCTCGAACCGATGCCGATGTACGTCGCGTTCCCGCCGAACCGGCACGTCAGCGCGAAGCTGCGCGTCTTCGTCGACTGGATCGCCGAGCTGATGACGCAGCACGCGCCGCGCCAACGCCACGCCGGCAACGGTTCACGCAACACGCGCAAGGCCGCGGCAGCCTGACCCGCGCGTAAAACCCGCGCATAAACCGCCGCACATAAAAAAACCCGCGCATGCCGCGCGGGTTTCTTCGACAGGCTGCGACCGAAATACGACTCAGGCCGTCAGCGCGGCGAGCGCCTCGTCGGTAAGCCACAGCGATTCCAGCAGATCCTGCTCGTTGAGGTTCAGGCCGTCGCCGCCGCGATCGACGACGATGAAATCGCTGACGCCACCGAGCGCGATCAGCGGGTGATGCCACACGCCCTTCGCGTAGTTGACGCCCTGCCACCCGCTCGTCACGAACGCGCGGATCCGCGCCGGATCGAGATCGCCTGCGGGCGCCACGACGACGAGATACGGCTGGTCGTTCAGCGGCACGAAGGCCTGGCTGCCGAGCGGGTGCCGTTCGAGCATCTTCACTTCGAACGGCAGCGTGCGCGGCTGGCCGCGGAACAGGTTGACGAGCGTACGACCGCCTTCGTCGGTCACGTCGACGTGCGCGAGATCGTGAAAGCGGATCGTCGTGCCGAGGTTGATCGGGATCTGCTTCGCGCCTTCCGTTTCGATCACGTCGCCGAACGGCGCGAACGCTTCCCGGGTCAGCGGCTCGATGACAAGCGTCTTCATTTGTCGAGCGTCCCCCACAGACGCAGGCGCGACACGCCGCCGTCCGGAATGATGTTCAGCCGCACGTGCGTGACGGGGCCGAGCGACGCGATGTCGTGGTCGAAATAGTGCTGCTTGTCCATCTGCAGCTTCTGCTCGCCGAGCAGCACCGGCCAGAACATCGACTGCGTGATCAGCGAGCTGTCCGTGCCGCCCGATACGTAGGCGGCCTGGATCGAACAGCGATCCGGGTAGTTGCCCTTGAAGAACGCCGTATCGACTTCGATCTTGCGGATCACGCCCGGCTGCGCCAGCGCGATGATCGCCCAGTCGTTGCCCGGTTCGCGGCGGCGGCGGGTTTCCCAGCCGTCGCCCATGTTCACGCCGCGGCCCGGCAACAGCAGGTTCGACGCAACGCCGAAGTGCTGGTTGTTCGCGGCCACGACATAGCCGCCGTTTTCCATCGCCGCGAGATCGAACTGCTCGGTCGCGCTCGCACCGGCCCAGTCGAGCTGCGGCTGGCCGTACACGCGCAGGCGCGCGATGCCGCCGTCCGGATAGATGTTCACGCGCAGGTGCGTGAACGCGCGTGCGTCGCTCGCCTCGACGTAGTGATGGCTGTTGCCCTGCAGCGTCGTCGACGGCACGATCTCGACCCATTCGGTCGCATGCGTCGGCGCGCCGTCGGCCACGAAGGCGGCCTCGATCGACGCGGCCGGCGGGAAGTTGCCGGTGAAGTGGCTCGTGTCGATGTCGAAACCCTTGATCACGCCCGGGCGCGCGAGCTTGACGATGCACCAGTCGTAACCCGTCGTGCGTTTGCGGCGCGTCTCCCAGCCGTCCATCCACTTGCCGTGGTCGTCGTACTTGCCGGGGATGAAGACGGCCGGCTCTGGGTTCAGCATCCGGTCCTTCGGCGCGAAGAAATCGTCGCTGGCCTCGAGCGCCTGCGCACCGAGACGCGGGTCGGCAAGATTCACGTAGCGCCGAGTGAAATCGGGTGCATTGGGATCGAGAAGCGGAACAGCCATGATGTTTCCTTGTTTCAGTGGGGCGGTCGGGCCGCAGCGATGCGGCGGGCCGTGTTGCGGTGTCAGGCGTCGATCAGGTCGTCGAGGCGGAAACGCGCGATCCGGTAGATCTGGTCGAGGCTCGTGCGCAGTTCCTCGGTGCGCGAATGATTCACGCGCGACTCGAAGTTCGCGATGATGCCGTGCCGGTCATAGCCGCGCACGGCCAGGATGAACGGAAAGCCGAACTTCTCGCGATACGTGCGGTTCAGCGTCAGCAGCTTGTCGAACTCTTCCTGGGTGCACTGGTCGAGGCCCGCGCCGCTCTGCTCGCGCGTCGACTCGACCGTCAGCTCGCCGCGCACGGCGGCCTTGCCGGCCAGCTCCGGGTGCGCGTTGATCAGCGCGAGCTGGCGCACTTCGCCGGCCGCTTCCACCGCGCCGGACATCGTCCGGTGCAGCACGTCGATGCTCGCGAACGGCCGCTCGCCCGCGGCGACCTCGGCCACCCACGGCGAATGTTCGAAGATCCCCGACAGCGCCGCCACAAATGCACCCGGCGCCATCGTGTTCAGTTGATCCAACGTGTAACGCATCGCCTTCATGCTTTCCCTTCGTTTCGATGATTGGGCTGATACGGATGATGTTCACGCCAGTGACGCGCGATATCGACACGGCGCGTCACCCATACGCGATCGTGCTTCTCGACGTGATCGAGGAAACGCTGCAGCCCGCGGAACCGTCCCGGCCGGCCGAGCAGCCGGCAGTGCATGCCGATCGACAGCATCTTCGGCGCCTCGTCGCCCTCGGCGTACAGCACGTCGAACGCGTCACGCAGGTAGTCGAAGAAGTGATCGCCGGTGTTGAAGCCCTGCGGCGTCGCGAAGCGCATGTCGTTCGTGTCGAGCGTGTACGGCACGATCAGTTGCGGCGACGTGCCGCCGCCCGACACCTCGACGTCCATCCAGAACGGCAGGTCGTCGCCGTAGTTGTCGGAGTCGTACAGGAAGCCGCCGTATTCGGCGACGAGGCGGTGCGTGTTGGGGCTGTCGCGGCCGGTGTACCAGCCGAGCGGGCGCACGCCCGTCACGCGCTCGATCGCTTCCATCCCGAGACGCATGTGCTCGGCTTCGAGCTCGGGCGTCATGCCCTGGTAGTGGATCCAGCGCCAGCCGTGGCACGCGATCTCGTGGCCGAGCTCGACGAACGCACGCGCAAGCTCCGGGTGACGCTCGATCGCCATGCCGACGCCAAACACCGTCAGCGGCATCCCGCGCTTCTCGAACTCGCGCAGGATGCGCCATACGCCGGCCCGCGAACCGTACTCGTAGATCGACTCCATGCTCATGTGGCGGTCCGGATACGCGGCCGCGCCGACGATTTCGGACAGGAACTGCTCGGAGCCCGGATCGCCGTGCAGCACGCAGTTCTCGCCGCCCTCCTCGTAGTTCAGCACGAACTGCACGGCGACGCGGGCGCGCCCCGGCCAGTTCGCCTGCACGGGATGGCGGCCGTAGCCGATCAGGTCGCGAGGATAGTTGGGATCGAGTGACATGGGTTCGAAGTACGGCGCAAGCTGACTGAAATAATGGGTTCGCATCGACCGCCCGGGTGCCGGAGGCCCGCCGCGCAGGCCGATGCAACGACGGCCCAGTGTAGCGAAAACGCTCATACGCGCCCATACAGCGGCGCAGATAGTGCGTGTCAGACGGTGTGTATGTGCGGGTGCGGCAATTCCCCGACCGGTTCCGCCGCCGCCCCGCCCGGCGGGCTGAAGCGTGCGAACGCGCCGTCGTAGCGCTTCGGCAGCGGCCGCGCGTAGTCGCCGCGCTTCGCGGTCGCGAGGCGCAGCGCAACGAGCGCCTCGGCCCACTTGACGGCCGCCGTGACGCCCTCGACCACCGGCGCGCCGATCTGCTGCTCGATCTCGTGCGCGAACTCGGCCATCCCGGCGCAGCCGAGCACGATCGCGTCGGCGCCGTCCTCGTCGAGCGCGCGCCGGCATTCGTCGACGATGATCCGGCGCGCGGCCGATCCCGGCCGGTCGAGCTCGAGCACCGCGACGTCGGTCGCGCGCACGTTGCGGCAGAACCGCTTCATCCCGTAGCGCTCCGCGAGGTGCCACGCCATCCCGCAGGTGCGCGCAAGCGTCGTGACGACCGAGAAGCCGGGCGCGAGCACGCTCGCCGCATGCATCGCCGCCTCGGCGATGCCGATCACCGGCCCGCGCGCGAGCTCGCGCGCCGCGTAGAGCCCCGGATCGCCGAAGCACGCGATCACGTACGCATCGGAACCGTCGCGCTCGCCTTGCGCAATCTCGGCGAGCAGCCCGGGCGTCGCAAGCGCCTCGTCGTAGTACCCTTCGATCGACGGCGGCCCCATCGGCGGGCTCACCGCCACGATCTCCGTGCCGGCGGCCGCGACCTCGCGCGCGCAGTGGCCCATCGCGTCGGTCATCCGCTGCGTCGTGTTCGGATTGATCAGTCGGATCTTCATCGCCCTCTCCTCAGGCCTTCGCGCCCGCAAGCAGCCGGTAGAACACGAAGCCGAGCCCCGCGCCGATGAACCACGAGAAGTTCGCGACGCCCTGCCAGCCCGGCACCATCACGCAGACGATCGCGATCACCGCGGCCGGCAGCAGCGCGGCGAGGGCACGGCGGTTCACGCCGCCCGTGTACCAGTACGCGCCGCTGTCCGACATCGTGTACAGGTCGTCGCGCACGAGCCGGCCGCGCTTGACGAAGTAGAAGTCGGCGATCAGCACGCCATACAGCGGGCCGATGAACGCGCCGAGCACGTCGAGCGTGTAGTGGATCACGGCCGGGTTGTTGAACAGGTTCCACGGCGTGATGAAGATCGACGCGACGGCCGCGAACATCCCGCCCGCGCGCCAGCTGATCAGCCGCGGCGCGACGTTCGAGAAGTCGAACGCCGGCGACACGAAGTTCGCGACGATGTTGATGCCGATCGTCGCGATCGTGAACGTCAGCGCGCCGAGGATCACCGCGGTCGGATGGTCGATGCGGCCGACCGTCTCGACCGGATCGGTGATGAGTTCGCCGAACACCGGCAGCGTCGCTGCCGTCGTGATCACCGTGACGAGCGAGAACGCGAGGAAGTTGACCGGCAGCCCCCAGAAGTTGCCGCGCTTCACGTCGCCGAACGAGCGGCAGTAGCGCGAGAAATCGCCGAAATTCAGCATAGGCCCGGAGAAGTACGACACGACCAGCGACACGGCCGTGATCATCACCGGGATCACCTCCGCGCCGTGATACTTGACGCCGCCGAGGTTGATGCCGATGTTGCGCCAGCCCGCGCGCCACACCATGTAGCCCGCCAGGATGAACATCACGACGTAGACGGCCGGGCCCGCGAAGTCGATGAACTTCTTGATCGTCTCCATCCCGTTCCAGAACACGAACGCCTGCAGCACCCACAGCAGCATGAAGCCGGCCCAGCCCACGGCCGACAGCCCGAGGAAGCCGTAGCGATGGACGTCCGCGTACGGCAGCCATTGCGGGAAGAACTTCAGCACGACGATCACGAGCGCGCTCGACGCGAGATAGGTCTGGATGCCGTACCACGCGATCGCGATCAGCCCGCGGATCACGGCCGGCACGTTCGCGCCGAGCACGCCGAAGGTCGCGCGGCACGCGACCGGATACGGCACGCCGATCTGCTGGCTCGGCCGTGCGATCAGGTTGCACAGCAGGTTCACGAGGCCGATCCCGACGATCAGCGCGATCAGCACCTGCCAGCTCGTCAGCCCGAGCGCGAACAGGCTGCCCGCGAACACGTAGCCGCCGACGCTGTGCACGTCCGACATCCAGAACGCGAAGATGTTGTAAGCGCCCCATGTCTGATTCTTCAGGGGTGCCAAATCTTCGTTGTACAGACGTTTGCTGTAACCATCCGGCAGCGCCGGGTCGCCGCCCTCGCCGCCTTCTTCCGCCGGATAGGCGCTGTCGTGCGCCACACTGAACTGAGCCATGACTTCTCCTTGACGCGGCCGGGCGGCCGCTCCACCGTCATCGATATCGCTCCGGATGGACGCCCGGAGTCGGACCAGCGGCCCGCGGCGGACACCGCGGGCCTGCATTGCGCTCGTTCTGTGGCGCGCGGCCGGGTTCGCGTCGCCGCTCAGGCGCCGCCGAACACTTCGCGCAAATCGACCTGCCCTTGCGCGGGCCGGTCCAGCATCTTCAGTTCGACATGCTGCAGGTGGTGCGCCATCAGCGTCACCGCCCGCTTCGGATCGCCCGCCTCCAGCGCGGCGAGGATATCGTCGTGGTCGTCGCACGAGCACGGGCTGCGCCCGTGCGATTCGTACAGCGCCGACATCAGCGTCGAGCGTGCGACCAGCCCCTCGAGGCACTCGCTGAGCGTCGCATTGCCCATCAGCGTGGCGAGCGTCGTGTGGAACTCCCCCGACAGGCGGATCCACGCCGCGAAATCGTGCCGCTCGAACGCCTTGCGTTCCTTGTCGATCAGCGCGGCGACGCCCTTCAGGCGCTTCGCGCCGGGCCCGGTCGCGAGCCGCTCGACCACGGCAAGCTCGATGATCCGGCGCATCTCGAACACCTCGTGCACGTCCTGCAGCGTCGGGCTCGCGACAAACGCGCCGCGGTTCGGCTCGAGATCGACCAGCTTGTCGGTCGCGAGCTGCGCGAGCGCCTGGCGGATCGTCCCCCGCTTCACGCCGAACACGTCGCAGAGCTGCGCCTCCGTCAGCTTCGCGCCGGGCGCGAGCCGGTGCTCGAGGATCGCCGTGCGGATCCGCTCGGCGATCGCTTCGGGACTGGCCGCACCGGACGGATGGGATTCGGGCTCGTTCATGATCTGCATCGTGTGATGGTCCTCATCGTAGGGCGGACATAAAGATTGTCAACAATTCTTTTCCAGCATTGCGCACAATCCGCGTGCATCGGTGTGACTCCATTCAGTGCAGGCTGCGCCATATCCTTGCATGACGGACTTCAAAGGCCTGCCAGAAGCGCTTTTCGTCGTATACCCTGGCGGCCATTTTGTTGACAAAAATGGTGCACAACCTCGCGGAGACCTGGTTGCGATCAGCGAAAATGTTCGACCGTTAGTTGCGTATCAAGATAAAGAAAAAGGCGGGAAACCCGCCTTCCGATCGAGCGCGCCGGCATCAGCCGAGATGCGGATAGTCCGACAGCGTGAGCCGGAAACCGTGCGCATTCGCCACCAGTTGCGCCTGCGCGCCGAACGGCAGCGTCAGCAGGTCGGGCACATGGCCGAACTGGAGCCCCGTGACGACCGGAATCCCGATCACCGAGCGCACCTGGGCGATCATCGCCTGCATGTCGTAGCCGTTGTCGTACTCGAACGGGCGCGCACCGGTGAACTGGCCGAGCACGAGCGCCTGCTGGCGCGCGAGCAGCCCCGACAGGTGCAGCTGATAGATCATCCGCTCGATCCGGAACGGCTGCTCGTTGACGTCCTCGATGAACAGGATGCCGCCCTCGATGTCCGGCATGTACGGCGTGCCGACGAGCGACGAGAGGATCGCGAGGTTGCCGCCCCACAGCGTGCCCGTCGCGTTCACGGCCTGCACCTGCGGCGCTTCGGCGACGATCGTCGTGGTCGGCTGCGTCAGCGTCTGCCAGAAGTGCTGCATCGTGAAATCGCTCGGCGTTTCCGCGCCGAAATCGGCGGACAGCATCGGGCCGCCGAACGTCTTGATACGCGCCTTCGCGTACAGCGCGAGCTGGATCGCCGTGAAATCGCTGTGGCCGACCAGCGCGATCGGCTGGTCGCGCAGCCTGCGCTCGAGCCCGCGATAGTCGAGCCCGTGCAGGATTCGCGCGGCGCCGTAGCCGCCGCGCACCGCGAGCGCGATGTCCGGCAGCGGCCGCTCGGGATCGGCGAGGCGGTTCAGGTCGCCTGCCCGCTCGCCGTCGGTGCCGCCGAAACGCTGGAAGCGCCGCTGCGTCGCCTCGATGTTCTCGATGCGTTGCTGCGCGGTACTGAGGCGCTCGAGCGCGCGATTGATCGCGTCGGGGTCGTGCGGATAGCCGGACGGCGCCAGCAGGCGGATGGTGTAGGAGGCGGCGGGCTGCAAGGACATGGCGAAAGGTGTCGTGGCGTCAAACCTGCTTAGAGGGTCCGAACCGTCTCCGGTTCACGGCGCCGCGCGCCCGGCTCATGCCGGGCGACAGGCGCGGCGGGCGCGCCTACGACGCGCCGGATTCGGCGTCGCGGGCCAGCCGCGCTTCGCGCAACGCGCGACGGCGTTCCGCGAAGAACGACTTCAGCGCGGCGCCGCACTCGTCGGCAAGCACGCCGCCGGTCACTTCGGTGTGATGGTTGAGTTGCGGATTCGCAAACGCGTCGATCACGCTGCCGCAGGCGCCCGTCTTCGGATCGGCAGCACCGTAGACCACCCGCGCGATGCGCGCATGCATGATCGCGCCGGCGCACATCAGGCACGGTTCGAGCGTCACGTACAGTTCGCAGCCGGGCATCCGGTAATTCTGCAACTGCTGCGCCGCCATGCGCAGCGCGGCCATTTCCGCATGGGCCGACGGGTCGTGCCCGCCGATCGGATGGTTGAAGCCGCGCGCGATCACTTCGTCGCCGCGCACGAGCACCGCGCCGACCGGCACCTCGCCGGCTGCGCGGGCCTCTTCGGCAGCGGCCTGCGCGAGACGCATGAAATGCAGGTCGCGCGCCGACACGGGCGCGGCTTCGGAAACGGGAGAATCGGCGGCGGGTACGGCCGCCGGCGCGGCTGCATCGTGCAGCGCGTCGGACGTCACATCGGCCCCGCTTCGGCGGACACGTCGTCGAGCCCGCGCTCGCACAGGCGTTCCGCGATGCGCCGGCAGTAGTCGCGCGGCATCACCATCGGCCCGCCGCGCAGCGACTCCAGCGCCATGTCGAGTGCCAGGATCTTCGCCTGCAGCCGGCAACGCGCGGCACGGTCGCTGACCGCCTGCACTTCGTCGTGCAGGTTGCGCAACGCGCGCAATTGCTCGACGGCCGGCGGCACGAAGCCCGCGTTCTTCAGGATACGGTTGGCCACCCGCACCTCCTCGGGCACGAGCAGGTCGTCGTCCAGCGCCTGCGGCGCGCCGGTACCCGGCAAATCGTCGAACTCGCCCCGCGCGGCGGCGGCGGCGATACGTTGTTCGACCAGGGCGTCAAGCAATCTCATCAGTCAATCGGAACAATGCGGCAGGCCGAATTCTAGCAGGGTGACGCGGGTATGACAGGCCCTTCGAATATATGCTCGATATTGCGCTTTTTAGGGGCCGAATCGAGGCGCATGCGTGCCGATCGGAGGCTGTTGCCGCCTTGCTGCGCCGCAGCGGGCCTGGATCGGCACGCGCAAACGATGTCGTGCCCGGTTTTCCTCACGGACGATGCAGATTCGCTCGCGCCGGCGAGGCGGATAGCGCCCCGCTTCCGCGGCCGGGTCACGCGGCCGCCGGGTCCGGCCGCGCGGTCGCGAACGGCCGGAACATCGTCGCGATCAGGAACGCACCGATGCCGACGGCGAACGAGCCGACGTACAGCCAGCCATAGCCGCCGAACGTGTCGACGACCAGGCCGCCGGCGACGGGGCCCGCGGCCATCCCGAGGCTTCCTGCCATCGCGCAGCCGCCGATCACGGTGCCCATCATCCGTAGCGGAAAATTCTCGCGCGCAAGCACCGCATACAGCGGCATCACGCCCGCATAGATGAAGCCGAACAGCGTCGCGACCGCGTAGAACCCGTCGAGCGTGTGTACGAACGCGTAGCCGAGCGCGCCGAGTGCCTGCGCGAGCAGCCCCGCCACCAGCATGCGCTTTGCGCCGACGCGGTCGCCGAGGAGCCCGAACGCGATCCGGCCGCCCATGCCGGCGAGCCCTTCAACGCTGTAGATCGACACGGCGGCGATCAGCGGAATCCCGCAGGTCACGGCGTAGCTGACCGTATGGAAAATCGGGCCCGAGTGCGTCGCGCAGCAGAGGAAGTTGGTCAGGAGCAGCACGACGAACTGCGGCGAGCGCAATGCGTCCGCGACCGACATCGCCGCGGGCGCCCCCGCCGGCGCAGGCGCCGTGCGCGCGCCGGCAAGCGCGGGCGCACGGCGCACCAGCAGCGACGCCGGGATCATCACGACGGCCGCCAGCGCGGCGACCAGCAGCATCGACGTGCGCCAGTCGCGCACCGACACGAGCCATGCAGCCAGCGGCGCCATCGTCATCGGCGCCATTCCCATGCCGGCCGATACGAGCGAAACCGCCAGGCTGCGGTGGGTATCGAACCAGCCCGTCACGCACGCCATCATCGGCGCGAATATCGCGGCCGTCGCGCCGCCTACGGCGAGACCGAAGGTCAGCTGGAACGCGAGCAGCGACGTCGCGCGACTCGCCAGCGCCAGGCTCGCCGACAGCAGCACCGCGCCCGCGATGACGACCGGCCGCGCGCCGACGCGATCCGACAGGCTGCCCCATCCGATGCTCGCGAAGGCCATCGCGATGAAGCCCAGCGTCATCGCGCCGGAAATGCCGGTCATCGACCAGCCCGTGTCGCGCGCGATGGCGCGCAGGAACACGGGCAGCGAAAACATCGCGCCGATCGCGACGCAGCCCGTCAGGCCGCCTGCGGCGACGATCACCCAGCGGTATCGGGAATCGGGCATAGGGGTCTCCTCATTCGTCACGTCCATCCTCGGGAACCGGGCGGCGGCGCAGCGCCTGCCCGGTCGACATGGAAACGACGGACGACGCGTCGGCAAATCGACATGCGCCACGCACGCACCGGCAAATTTCCCCGATGGCCGGCCGAGCCGTCCGGTCTGTCCCTGCCGCACCGCTTTTCCGGAATCGGAAAGTCGAAAGCAGAAATCGTTGGTTGGGACACGGGATCGCGCTGACTACACTCGAGCCATCTTGTCATAACAAGTTGACCGATGCCCCCATCCAACGTCGTGCCGCTGTCGGCGGCCCCGCTTTACGTGCAGATCAAGGATACGCTGCGTGCGCGCATTCTCGACGGCACCCATGCACCGCACAGCCGCATGCCTTCCGAGCACGAACTCTGCGCGATGTTCGGCGTGAGCCGCATCACGGTGCGCCAGGCGCTCGGCGACCTGCAGAAGGAAGGCCTGCTGTTCAAGCTGCACGGCAAGGGCACGTTCGTGTCGAAGCCGAAGGCGTTCCAGAACGTGACGTCGCTGCAGGGCTTCGCCGAGGCGATGTCGTCGATGGGCTACGAGATCGTCAACCAGGTGCGCAGCTTCCGCACCGTCAAGGCCGACCGCCATCTCGCGACGAAACTGAACGTGCCCGAAGGCGCGCCGCTCGTCGAGATTCATCGCGTGCGGCTGCTGAATCGCGAACCGGTATCGCTCGAACAGACCTGGGTGCCCGAAGCGCTCGGCAAGCGCCTCGCGGGCGCCGATCTCGCGACCCGCGACATCTTCCTGGTCCTCGAAAACGACTGTGGCATCGCGCTCGGCCATGCCGACGTGTCGATCGACGCGATCCTCGCCGACGACGAGATCGTCGATGCGCTGCGCGTCGAGGAAAGCAGCCCCGTGCTGCGCATCGAGCGCCTCACGCATGACGCGTCGGGCGCCCCGATCGACTACGAATACCTCTACTTCCGCGGCGACGCCTTCCAGTACCGGCTGCGCATCGACCGGCAGAAGGCGCGCAAACCTGCAAGGAAACCGCGATGAGCATCCAGGTTCACGAATACGACGTCGTCGTGGTCGGCGGCGGCACGGCCGGCCCGATGGCGGCCGTCAAGGCAAAGGAACGCGACCCGTCCCTGCGCATACTGCTTCTCGAGAAGGCCAACGTGAAGCGCAGCGGCGCGATCTCGATGGGCATGGACGGCCTGAACAACGCGGTGATTCCCGGGCATGCGACACCCGAGCAGTACACGCGCGAGATCACGATCGCCAACGACGGGATCGTCGATCAGGAGGCCGTGTATGCGTATGCGGCGCACAGCTTCACGACGATCGAACAGCTCGACCGCTGGGGCGTGAAATTCGAGAAGGACGGCACCGGCGACTACGCGGTGAAGAAGGTCCATCACATGGGCTCGTACGTGCTGCCGATGCCGGAGGGACACGACATCAAGAAGGTGTTGTACCGGCAACTGAAGCGCGCGCGCATCGCGATCACGAACCGGATCGTCGCGACCCGCGTGCTGACCGACGCCCAGGGCCGCGCGAGCGGCGTACTCGGCTTCGACTGCCGCACCGCCGAGTTCCACGTGATCCGGGCCAAGGCCGTGATTCTCTGCTGCGGCGCAGCCGGCCGCCTCGGCCTGCCGGCATCGGGCTACCTGATGGGCACCTACGAGAACCCGACCAACGCGGGCGACGGCTACGCGATGGCGTATCACGCGGGCGCCGCGCTCGCGAATCTCGAATGCTTCCAGATCAACCCGCTGATCAAGGACTACAACGGCCCCGCATGCGCGTACGTGACGGGCCCCCTCGGCGGTTTCACCGCGAACGGCAAGGGCGAGCGCTTCATCGAATGCGACTACTGGAGCGGCCAGATGATGTGGGAGTTCTACCAGGAACTGCAAAGCGGCAACGGCCCCGTGTTCCTGAAGCTCGACCATCTCGCCGAGGAAACCATCCAGACCATCGAGCAGATCCTGCACACGAACGAGCGGCCGAGCCGCGGCCGCTTCCACGCGGGGCGCGGCACCGACTATCGCAGCCAGATGGTCGAGATGCACATCTCCGAGATCGGGTTCTGCAGCGGCCACAGTGCGTCGGGCGTGTACGTGAACGCACGCGCCGAGACGACGGTACCGGGGCTCTACGCGGCAGGCGACATGGCGGCCGTCCCGCACAACTACATGCTCGGCGCCTTCACGTATGGCTGGTTCGCCGGACAGAACGCAGCCGACTACGTGGCGGGCCGCGACCATGCGCCGGTGGATGAAGCGCAGGTCGCCGCCGAGCGCGAACGCGTGCTCGCCCCGCTGCTGCGCGAGCGCGGGCTGCCCCCCGCGCAGGTCGAATACAAGCTGCGTCGCATGGTGAACGACTATCTGCAACCGCCGAAGGTGACGCGCAAGATGGAAATCGGCTTGCAGCGCTTCGACGCAATTTATGAGGATATCGAACAAATCAAGGCCGATCACCCGCACGAGCTGATGCGCGCCGCCGAGGTGCGGGCGATCCGCGACTGCGCGGAAATGGCCGCGCGTGCGTCGCTGTTCCGTGCCGAGAGCCGCTGGGGGCTGTATCACCATCGCGTCGACTTCCCGCACCGCAACGACGCCGACTGGTTCTGCCACACCTGGCTGCGCAAGCACGCCGACGGCGCGATGCGCAGCGAGAAGCGGCCGGTCGAACCGTACATCGTGCCGCTCGCCGACGACGAACGCGGCGCCTACGCGCATCTGCGCATCCGCGAACCGGCCGCGCCCGCGGCCGCCCTCTGAGGAGTTCCACCGTGCCGCATACCCCGCACGACATCTTCCTGCGCAGCAGCGCGCCCGTGACGATCGACGAGGAACGCTGCATCGCCGACAAGGGCTGCACCGTCTGCGTCGACGTGTGCCCGCTCGACCTGCTCGCGATCGACGTGACCAAGGGCAAGGCCTACATGCAGTTCGACGAATGCTGGTACTGCATGCCGTGCGAGCGCGACTGCCCGACCGGTGCCGTCAAGGTCGACATCCCTTATCTGCTCCGCTAACCCCGATCCTCGTCGCGCTCGCCCACCGCCCATGACTGCCACCGCCTTCCCTTCCCCGTCGCCCCGCGCGGATTCCTCCGACGACGATGCGCTCATGACCCGCCTCGCCGCGCCCGATGCATCCGTGCGCCGCCTCGCCCTCTTCGAACTCGCGGATCTCGAGGATCCCGGCTTCGTGTCCGCGTTCATCGCCGCGCTGCGCGCCGATCCGTCGCCCGACGTCCGCGGCGAGGCCGCCCGGCTGCTCGGCGCGTGGGAACAGCCCGACGTCGTCGACGCTCTGTGCGGCGCGCTGCTCGATGCGGACGACGCGGTACGCGCCGCCGCCGCGCAGAGCCTGTCCGAACTGAAGGAGACCGAATCGGGCGCCGTCCTGTGCCGCTGGGCCGCGCGGCCCGAGCCGTTCGTGCGCTGCGCCGTGCTGCGCGGCCTGCGCGAACTGCGCGACCCCGCCGCGTTCGCGCCCGCGCTGCATGCGCTCGACGCCGCGCTTCCTGCCGTGCGTGCCGAAGCCGTCGCGGTGCTCGGATGGCTCAAGGATGCCCGCGCGCTGCCGCTGCTCGCACGCATCGCAACGGACGATGCCGATGCGGACGTGCGGCGCGCCGCGGTCGGCGCGATCGGATTCGCGACGCCCGGCGACGCGGCCGTCGTCGATGCGCTGCTCGCCGCGCTGCGCGACCACGCGTGGCAGGTGCGCGAGGAAACGGTCACCACGCTCGGCAAGCTGCGCGTCGCGCACGCGCGCGCGCCGCTCGTCGCCGCGCTCGGCGACGAGTACTGGCAGGTGCGCCTGCGTGCCGCACGGGCGCTCGGGCAACTGCGCGATGCGGCGGCCGCGCCGGCCCTCGTCGCGCTGCTGTCGCATGCGATCGGCAATCTCCGCAAGGAAGCCGCGCTGGCGCTCGGCGAATTGCGCGAGCGCACGATACTGCCCGCACTGCACGATGCACTTGAAGATCGCGACCCCGAGGTGCGCAAGGCCGTCAGGATCGCCATCCGGCAAATCGACGAGGCGTCGCGATGATCGCGCCGACCGAAATCGCCGTCGATCATCGGGCACGCGCGCTGACGCTGCGCTGGCCCGACGGCGACACGCAGCTTATCGGCTACGCGCAGTTGCGCCGCGATTGCCCATGCGCGGAATGCCGCAGGATCCGGCGCGACGGCGGTCGCGTCGATGCGCGGCCCGATCTGACGCTGGACGGCGTCGAAGCGGCCGGCTACGGCATCCGCCTCGTGTTCGGCGACGGCCATGCGCGCGGCATCTTTCCGTGGCCGTATCTGGCAGGCATGCGGCCGTCACGCTGACGCACCGCCCGCAGCCGCGCCGGCGCAATGGCAGGCGCGCCGAAACGCTGCGATACTGACGCCCACGATCGTCTCCACCCACCGTGGGAGCCAGAACATGCAAAGCGAAGTCGGATTCATCGGCCTCGGCGTGATGGGCACGCCGATGGCGCTCAATCTCGCGCGGGCCGGCACGCCGCTCGTCGTGTGGAGCCGGTCGCACGGCAGCGACGACGCGCTGCGCGACGCCGGCGCGCGCGTGGCCGAACACGTCGACGACGTATTCGCGGCCTGCCGCACCGTGATCCTGATGCTTGCGAACGATGCGGCGATCGACGCCGTTCTCGCGCGCGGCACCGCCGGTTTCGCCGCCCGCGTCGGCGGGCACACCATCGTGAACATGGGCACGAACGCGCCCGGCTATTCGCGCGCGCTGGCCGATGACATCGCCGCCGCGTCGGGCCGCTACGTCGAGGCGCCCGTGTCGGGATCGCGCAAGCCGGCCGAAGCCGGTCAGCTCGTCGTGATGCTCGCCGGTGCGCCGGACGACGTCGACGCCGTCCGCCCGCTCGTGAAGCCGCTGTGCCGCGACAGCTTCGTGTGCGGCGACGTGCCCTCGGCACTCACGATGAAGCTCGCCGTGAACCTGTTCCTGATCACGATGGTCACCGGCCTGACCGAAGCCACGCATTTCGCGCAGCGCCACGGCATCGATCTCGCCCGCTTCGCCGATGTGCTGAACGCCGGCCCGATGGCGAGCGACGTGTCGCGCGTGAAGCTCGGCAAGCTCGTGACGGCGGATTTCTCGGTGCAGGCCGCGATCACCGACGTGCTGAAGAATGCGCGCCTCGTCGCCGAATCCGCCCGCGAGATCGGCATCGCGTCGCCGCTGCTCGACATCTGCCACGCGCTGTACGGCGAGACCGAGCGGGCCGGACACGGATCGGACGACATGGTCGCCGTGATCCACGCGATCGAGCAACGCACCGGGAGCCTGCGATGAGTCGCCCGCCCGCCCCCGCATTCGTCCGCACCGGCGCGTAGGCATGGCCATGTCAGGATCCCCGCGTTCCGCATCCGGCGCCGCTTCGCTCGTGCGCCCCGTCCCCGCCGTGATCGGCATCGTCCTGCGCGAACGCGACGTGCTGCTGGTACGCCGCGCGAATCCGCCCGACGCGGGCTGCTGGGGCTTCCCCGGCGGCAAGATCGAACCGGGCGAGTCGATCGCGGATGCGGTCGTGCGCGAGATCGCCGAGGAAACGACCGTCGACGTCGAGGCGCTCGACACCTTTACCGCGCTGGATGCCTTCGATTACGATGCCGACGGCAACGTGCGCCAGCATTACGTCATGGTCGCGGTGCTGTGCAGATGGTTGCACGGCACGCCCGCGGCCGATGACGATGCGCTCGACGCGCGCTGGTTCGCCGTCGCCGAACTCGATCGCGACGACTTGCCGATGAGCGCGGGCGTTCGCGATGTCGCGCAACGGGCGATCCAGCGTGCGATGTGCGTTGGCGACGCACCGCGTCACCACCTTACCGACTGACCGTCAAACGCCACATCACGCCCCTGCAAACCATGATCACTCTCCGGCAATCCACCCCGGCCGACGCGACACGCGTGCTGGACATCTGGCGCGACGCCGTCGACGCCACCCATCGCTTCCTGAGCGACGACGACCGTCGCGCGATCGAATCCGAAGTCGTGGCATTCCTGCCCGGTGCGCCGCTCGATCTCGCCATCGACGATGGCGGGCGCGCGATCGGCTTCATGCTGCTCGACGGCGGCCACATGGAAGCGCTGTTCGTCGATCCCGCTCATCACGGCGCGGGTGTCGGGCGATTCCTTGTGGAAGAGGCGCTCAGGCGTCATCCCGGCCTGTCGACCGACGTCAACGAGCAGAATGAAGCGGCCACGGGATTCTACGAACGGCTCGGATTCGAGCGTTGCGGACGCTCGGCGCTCGACGGACAGGGGCGGGCCTATCCGCTGATTCACTTGCGCCATCGCGCGGCACGCCCATCCTCGCCGGAACACCCGTAACCGCGGCCGACGCGCTATCGGGCCGCCCTGCCCGTCGTCCGTCACGGGCACGCATGCAAGCATCCGATGGGCAATTCGCTACGCAAACGCGGCACACGGCGCGCACACCGACGCGCGGCCGCGTGACGCGTCACCCCCGACGTTTCGGGAACACCCGCTCGACCATGGCAGCCGCGCTCAGCATGAAGCCGTTGAACCGGTCGGCATCGCGCCGCAGCCCGGCCTGCTGCCCGCCGATCAGGCACAAGTGCACGGCCTGCCCGACGATCTCGGCCTCGCCCGAGGTACGCACCAGCCGGCGCGACGTCTCGACGGCAAACGCGAGCCGCGCCGCATCGACGCGCTGCTGGAATGCCGCGACCAGCGGATCGTGCAGCGCCCACGCGCGAATCGCGACTTCACGCCCCGGCCGCTTTTCCGCGGCGATGCGCAGGTAGCGCGCCAGCGTATCGCCGGCACCGCGGCCGCCCGCGGCATACGCGAGCATGCGCGCGGTGTAGTCGTCCTCCCACACGCTCAGCAGCGTCCGGACGAAGTCCTCGCGATTGCGGAAGTGGTGATAGAACGACCCGCGGGTCACGTTCAGCCGTCGCGCGAGGCTCTCGGCTGAAATGCCCGTGTAGCCTTCCCCGTCGAGGGCGTCGAAGCCCGCTGCGATCCAGTCGTCTCGAGTCAGTGTGCTCATCGGCATCGCCATACAGGCTGTGTATGGTGCGGCATGGACAGATAGGCTGCGAACTCTATCACGGCGTCGCCGCTCCCCGCTGCGCGCCACTACTCACGGAGTCCGCCTTGAAAGACATCGCTCTCGTTGCATTCGATCGCTTCACCGACGTCGACCTGTTCCTGATGTGGGACATCCTCGGCCGCAACGGCACGGACTGGCGCGTGCGGATTCTCGGCGCGCAGCCGGTGCTGCATTCCGCCCATGGCCTGGCCATCGCCACCCATGGGCCGCTCGCCGAAGCCAACCATGCCGACGCGGTCCTGTTTTCGAGCGGCAAGGACGGAGTGCCGGCCGCGCTCGCCCATCCCGATTTCCTGCCGTCGTTCGACCTCGATCCTGCGCGCCAGCTCGTCGGGTCGATCTGCGGCGGCGCCTTCATCCTCGAACGGCTCGGGCTGCTGCCGGAGCGCCGCGCCACCACGCACCCGGAGGCGCGCAAGGGTTTGCAGGCACTCGGCCTGCATGTGATGGACCAGCCGCTCGTCTGTCACGGCAACGTCGCGACCGCGGGCGGATGCCTCGCGTCAATCTATCTGGCGGGATGGCTGGTGGAATCGATGTTCGATGCGGACAAGCGGCGCGAAACGCTGCTGCCGGTGCTGCCGGCCGGGCAGCGGGAGATTTGCGAAGACCTGATCGAATTCAGCATCAGGCAGGGAACGGGCGGAAGCGCCGGCGCGATCCGGATGGTTGAAGACGGGCGCGGGCGGGCGGCGTGAAGCAGTCGGTCGGGTTCGCGTCGATCGCACGGGACGGTCGTTTCCAGGGCTGAACGCGGCTGTCGCGGGCCGGAAGATGCTACCCTCTCGGCCACTCTGAACGACACCGCGTGAAGCAACAGGATTCGACCATGCAAACCGTTGCAGTACTGGACTTCGAAACCACCGGCCTTTCGCCGAATCTCGGCGACCGGGCGACCGAAATCGCCGTCATCCTGCTGCGTGACGGGCAAATCGTCGACCGCTTCCAGAGCCTGATGAATGCGGGCAGGCGCATACCGTCGGATGTCGTCGCACTGACCGGCATCACGAACGACATGATTGCATCGGCGCCCCCTGCGTCGACAGTCATGAAGGAAGCGGCGGCCTTCGTCGGCAAGCATGCCGTCGTCGCGCACAATGCCGGTTTCGACAAACGCTTCTGGCAGGCGGAACTCGGGATGCTCGGCATGCCGGCCGAGCATGCGTTTGCCTGCACGATGCTGGTGGCGAGACGCATTTACCCGGACGCCCAGAGTCACCGGTTGTCGAGCCTGGTGGAGATGCTGCGGCTGCCCCGGTCGGGCCGCGCGCACCGGGCGATGGTCGACGCGGAGATGGCCGGCCATCTGTGGTGCCGGTTGCAGCACGATATTGCGCGGACGTATGGACTCGATCGTATCGATCACGCGCTGATGGCACGTGTCCAGACGACGGCGAAGGCGAAAGTGCCGATGTACTTGCGGTCGCTGGGGTGTTCGAACGGGTGAGAAATGGATCGACGGGGGCTACCGGGTGGTGTCAGAAGCCACCGGGAGCCGTCGGATGAACCCGGGGCAAGGGATGGCGGCGTGACGCATGCCGCACCAGGTTGGATGACCCGGGCCAAGCGTTAACGCAAAACGGCCTGGCGATCGCCAGGCCGTTTCCTGTCCCGGTTGTCCCGATCCCGTCGGGCCGGCAAGTTCACCGGACCCGACATCCGCTTTCGAACCGGCATGGCTTCAGCCCATGCGCCAGGACGAGAGCGGGATCGAACGTCGATTCAGCGGGATTGTTTATTCCCACTCGATTGTCAACAAGCATAAAGAGCCCGCTTGGAGATTCGCTCTCTAGGAAGTGCACATTTTCGTACCGTCAGCGATACCGTCTGATCAACTGCGCAGTTGTTGACCATGCGGGCCGATCATCCTTTGCTGGCTGACGGGTACTCCGCTCGCCGCATCATTGTCGGCCATCTATCTAAATCCCGGCTGCAATGCAGGGCTCGTCGCGTGCTCGGTACGAACTCACAGACCGCGTTCGCGTCGCCAAAGAAGTTTCTCATGTGATCGCGCCATCAAGGGAGTTTGAAAAGAGGACTGGGGTTGGATGTGGAGACTACCAGCGTCAGGCTATTCTTAGCCCTGCTGAGCGCGACATACAACTTGGACTTCGCGTACAGAGTCGAGGTGAACTGCACTTTGTCACAGGCCATCAGCATCGCATGGTCACACTCCAGTCCCTTCGCCTTATGGATGCTGCTGAGCACCTTCCTGGGCGGGGATGAGCGAGAGTACGAGCGCATTCTCGACACTTCAGCAAAGCCTTCGTCAGGTTTCGCGAACTGGCCAATACGCACGGCATCCCGGAATTCAGAACCATGGTCGATTTTTACCGTGTCGAACCCCGAAGCGGCCTCTTTCACCAGCTCGCTTATCTGCGACAGCGCTTTCGAGACCCCAATGTGCGTCGGCTCATTCAGCAGACAGCGTGCAATCGCCTGTATGTGAGCCGGTTTTCCTGTGGTGGGGCGGCCCGCGCCTGCGCGTACCTCCTGGATCAGTCTGTCGCCATGGCTCGACGGACTGAATCCGACGGCGACGCTGCCCATAAAGGTGATCACACCCTGTGCCAGCACTTCCGCACTCCCATGCCCGTCACGTAGCGTTTGCACCAGCGCGCCCAATGCCTCGCGTGTATGCCCTTCCCAGATCGGTACCGTTCGTCCCCAGAAAGCTCGGAGCGCAGTCACCAAGTCGTTCTGTGAAGCCAGAATCATCATTTGCGGGTTGCTGCTGACCAACTTGTCTATCGGAGCCCTGTGCTCCCTAGACAGTTGGTATCCAGTGCGCGTCCGGGAAGTATTGTTTCCTTCCAGCACTCTTACCGACGGAGGCAGATTGTCTGCAAGGTCAATTGGCGCCCCCTGCTCCAGACTCTGCCGAGCCTTGACAATCCATGCGCCCAACCGCGGGCAACCGTCTTCCCAGCGATGGGGGGTGGTCAATCTCTCACTGGCGCCCGATGCTTTCAACGCCTCCCAGCGTCTACGATCCTCTCGCGCAGCCTTGTCGCTCTTGGCACCGTAGATTCGTTGCATGGGATCGCCAAAGATCCGAACCATCGCACCGGCGGACAACAGGGACATCACGACACCATGCTGGTCGACACTGGAATCCTGGTGCTCATCACAGATAATGACCGGATAACGACATGCAAGCGCACGTGCCACGATGGGCTGACCCCGAAGAAATCCGGCAACCTTGGCGGCCATGATCTCGAAACCCTCGCCGCCATTTTGCCACGCCCACGACGTCAGATCCCGGGGCAGGTTTAATGGCTTGTGATAGGCCAACGCGATCTGCGCAATCAAGGCGTCAATAGTCCTGATTTCCACACGTGAGCCTGCGGCTCTGGTGCGATCCGCGAAAACAGAGCACGCGGCATGGGTGTGCGTCAGGATCAGCAGGCGACCATCGCCAAGACTCCCTACGACGTCCTGCGCATAGGATGCGCCTTGGTACGTCTTGCCGCAGCCCGCGGCGGCTTCAATGACCACCAACGGTTCGCGCGATCGCAGAAGTCTGGTGACGGCCTCGTCGCTCATAGATCAAGCTTTTCCAAAGCGGGCTGCCCCACAGCTATCAGCACCGAATTGATGAGCGGAAGCAATTTCTTCTCCACCTCGCCCCAAGCCCCCAGCGCGACCATCTTCTCGGCAAGCTCGCGTCCGCCAGCGGTGGATTTGAACCATTGCTGGGAGTGCTTTTTCCAGGCCTTCTCCTGTCCCGAAGGAGCGCCCTCTTTGCTGCCTATAGCGGCCGAAATGATCAGGGCTCGCCAACTCTTTCCTGCAGCAACCAATGCAGCACCGATCGCCTCCGGCGTCTTCTCCCGGAGACCCAGTCGATCAGCCAATGTTCGAAGGCGATAGCCATCCAGTTCGCCATCGCAGTCCCTGAGCAGGTCAGGAAGCTTAGCCTCGGGGACAGCCCCAAGCACGTGATTTTCCGTGCAACCCTCTGGCCATTGGTAAAGGCGAGGCCCCAGCTTCTCTTTAAGCGTCTTCCAGCGTAATGGCGCAGTGCCCTCATCGTCTACCAGGCCGGCGAACAGCAACCCGGAAGAGACCAGTGTCTCCAACAGATCCAGGGCGGCCTCGTTTCCCTGGCCATCGCATACGCGAACACCGTAATCGAGCGGATTGCCCCCGAAAGCCTTCTCCAGCAGAAACTGCAGGAAGCCCACTTCGGTGGGGCCCTCTGCGATAACGGCAACGCGCGACAGAAATGTCTCGGGATCCCGCTTCTGCTGCGGCCCAATTTTGTCCTTAGGCAATGAGCCGATGGCTCCGCTGCCGTCGAGGTACCAGAGGTGTCCATCCTCTGCGCATGAGATGGCAACAGGGCTATGAGTGGTAAGAAATATCTGGCCGTGCTGTTCGGCCAAATTGTTGATCAGCTTGCGCAGGCGGTAGGGTTCCAATCCACGTTCGATCTCGTCGATGAGAGTGACACTTGCCTCCCTGCCCGTCGACGAAGCAATTTCCAGCGCAGCCATCCGACGAGTACCAGCCCCCCAACTGCTCAGGGGTAGAGCAACGCCATTCTTGGTCGCGAGCAGGCCAATCAATGCACCGATGGACAGCCCTTGGCTGGTAGTAAGGCCGAGCGTCAACTCACTGGGAAGCGCTGCATCTGCCATACGCGTGTCCAGCGCCCCCATCGCTTCCTTGCCTTTCTCATTCAGCGCTTTGTCAAGGTCAAGGTCCGACACCTGTTTCCCGATTCTGGCCCGTAAGGCACTATCAGCCAGCAAGCGGTCGAGAGCGGAGCCATAGACCAGACGCAAGTCGCGATCATTGCGCTCGTCTGCGCTCATTCGTACCAGGCCGATACGTCGGCGAACGGCTGTGGAGAAATGATCGAATTCATCGTTGGGCTGGGCAACCTCCCACACAAGTTCCAGATCCGCGGTTCCCCTTACGCGTACGCGATACACCGGCTCGCCAGAGCCGGGCGAATCGACATCGCCATCGGCAGATGGAACGATGGCATCCTCGCCGTTCCATGCCCACGGCCACGCGAAAGTGTTTTGCGACCCGATCGCGGTGTCATCGGATAGCGTCATGACGGCTTCGATCAGAAATTCCTTCGTGCTGTCTCGCGCCCAGTAATCTGCCTCGGAGATGACCACAGTATTTGATGGCGCGAGCAGCAACGCGATCGCTTCCAGGACGGTAGTCTTTCCGACATCGCCTCCGCCGAGAATGACATTCATACCTTCCGCCGGTAGCCACGTCAGGGACTGGATACCCCTGAAGCGCTGGATGGTCAGCTTGCGGATCCGTGCAGTCGAAACCATTATCTCCCCTCAGTTCCAAAGCGCGTAGCCTGGCATCCAGCCGGCCGAGATTGTCAATCGTGTCTTCAGCGAATCAGCAACCCTCGTCCGACGCTCGCCTGATTGAAGACGAACGACGTGACGCTACGCATATACCGCCGCTCACGCCTGACGCTGAATGTCCGCTCAAAAAAACTGGGCAGGAATATTTATGCGTTGCCTACGCCCCTCTGGCCATGATCCTGCGCCAAGAGCGTCCCATACAGATCCTGAACTGAGGGATCTACCCACACCAGTCGCAATGCCGCATCCAGCCGAATCAGGCTCATGTCCAACGCCCTGTGCAGATCGGTCCGAAGCAATATGCCATCATCCGCACTGTTGTGTCCGAGAGCCCAGTCTTTTCCTGGCAGATGAGCGGCATCAAGCAATTCGGCAACAGCACACCCTGTCAGCGCGCATTGTCCGTTGAACCGTTCAAACAGGGCACGCCTGAACGCAGCCTGTTCGGGACGAATCGGCGCTCTTGTAAATTGCAGGCTACGTCCCGCCTCTTCGCCTGCTGCTTCGTCTCCCCTATCCTTTCCAGCTACGTTCTCTGGAGCAATCGCGTCGACAGGAGAAAACGCGGCAAACACTTCCTGCCCTATCTCCTGGATATCCCCCATCAGATAAAGTCGAAGCTCCGAATTGCGCTGAATGTTGGTGTCGTTCGGCCCCTTGTATCCAAATACGATATAGGCCTCCCGGTATCCGCCTGCCTTGATCTTCTGGATCTGCGAGCGCCAATGATAGAAATTGGGCCGGTTGTCGCCTTCGTCTGCCAGAATCCGCGCAACACCACGTTCAAAATCAGCTTCCCTGACCCACGACAGAAAAGCAATTTCGTCACCACGCAGGGCATACCACGAAGTCGGCTGGGGTTTTTCAAATCCAATCTCTTCAAGCAACTGCTTCGTAGCATAAATATTCGGTGCGTGATCCTCATCGCCCTCTGCCTTCCCGGCCACGATCGCATCAAGTTCTTTCAACCGTTTGAGTGCCTTGGATCGTGTCCTCTCCGAGAATACATCCGGATGATCCAGGACCATTCTCTCGAACACCAGATCGTCAAACCCTGCAGCCTTCAGGCGCCGGTAACCATTTGACTCCAGCTTGCTGGACACGACATCCTCGGCGAATCTGATCAGGTCACCCTCCCTGTTACGGATCGCCTGGAACGAACGATTCGGAGGGAAACGATCCGGGTGTGTCATCCAGAGCGCAGCGAGGCCGCGGATGATCTTCCGCTCGATGGGGCTCAGCGCATCAAGCGATCGCTGCAGCCGCTCGACTACCTTTTGATCGAACAGTTCGAGTTCCCGCTGCCTGAACGCCTCGGCGATCCCATCGCTCCAACCATTCTTTGCTATGACATTGGCCCTCATCGAGGAAAGATCCTCAAGAGAACCGATTCCTCTAACGAGTGCAATGCGCCGGTCTTCGCTCATACCCTTTCCGAATGGCTGAACACTAGCGCGTCCAGCGCAGTTCCCTGTAAATCAGACCAAGGAGCGTGATTGCTGTCTCGGCATCTGCATCGGTTGGCGGGGCAATTCCCCTCTTAATCTGCTCCACCGACTTGACTCGCGCGTGCAAACGCGCGAGAGTCTGTGCCGCATAGTTAATAATTGATTGTTCCCGGGACTCAAAGAATTTCCCCAGGACCGCGAGATCCTTTGCATCAGCCACGTCGCCGCCGTCTGCGGCGAATCGCGCGGCGTTCAGCGCAGCCGATGCGGCTTCCCGACATCGGTCGACCACGCTCTCGGCGTCATCACGAAAGGCCGCACTCGCCACTTTTTCATACTGCTCGACGACAATCGTTACGTAGCGCTCCGGGATAATGCCGGCGAGTAATTCGGGCAGACCGCTCAGGCCTGGCCGCGTTCTAACCGTGATCAACTCCTCTCCAGTAACCAACCGCTCGACGTCCAGTATTGGATGTGCAGCCGCACGGTCACCGTAACCCAAAATCAGCACGGCATCGTGTCGCCTGCGCAGCAAATCCCCCGTGGCTTGCCACGATCTGAACGTCACGAGTTCTGTGAGGAGAAAGCCACGCGCATCAGTATTCACATGCGCATTGGGATGAGCGACGTTGCCTTGCACCGTCGTTGCATAGGCAGGGTGCCGTTGTACACGCCAAGTCGCCGGATTACGCTCGGGGGAGCGGAGATACAGCCTGCCACGACGAATCCGAGCTACCGGGTCAAACGAGTCCTCACGAAACAGCATGGGCGCATCCCGCAGACCCGAAAATGACTGTTGCCTGTTCCAGCCCGACATACTGCCGATATGACTTGTAATCGATACAAAAGGAGACGGCCAGACCGCGTGCCCATACAGACTGGGAGAGCCTTCATAGAAGAGAGACGTATTCTCGTCAACCCCCAGATTTGCGACACTCATTTCGCCTCCCAGATCCTTGTGCAGGACGCCAGTACCATACGGGATTCTGTAGTTCGACGGCATCGAGACACGTCGGCTCGAGTACCCTGGCATTCTGGCTCTGCCTGCGAGCGCGGCTCGGGCCAGTCCATCATTTTCGCCGCAGCTGCCATACAGGCAGGTCTGTAGCTTTCAGCTCGTCTTATTGCAGAGGTTACCATGCGCCCCGCCCGTCCACCGTATGCGATGACCGGGACCAGCGGGTTTCCTTATCGATCCATTTTGGTCAAAGCAAGCATTTCGCGCGCCGCGATCCCCTGACCTGAGACGTTTCTTGTAGCCATTCGGCAAGTGAGTTCTCTTTTATCCTAGAGGCAAGGAGAACTCGATGAAGAAGCGATTTACCGACGAGCAAGTCATTCGAATCTTGCGCGA
>NZ_JPGM01000046.1:0-80463 GCF_000731655.1 Burkholderia sp. MSh2
CCGATGACCGCCTCCCCCGCCCCCGCAGCCGTTCCGTTCCCGTGCGCCCGCTTCATCAAGGAAATCGGCCGCGGCCCGCACGGCGCGCGCGCGCTGTCCGCCGAGGATACCTACGCGCTCTATCGCGCGATGCTCGACGGACGCGTGTCGGACGTGGAACTCGGCGCGATCCTGATCGCCTATCGGTTGAAGGGCGAATCCGCCGACGAACTGGCAGCGATGCTGGCCGCCGCGCAAGCGTCGTTCGAGCCGGTGCACGTGCGGGACGCCGCGTTTCGTCCCGTGTCGATCCCGAGCTACAACGGCGCGCGCAAGCAACCCAACCTCGTGCCGCTGCTTGCGCTGCTGCTCGCGCGCGAAGGCGTGCCGGTGCTCGTGCACGGCGTCGAGCGCGATCCGGGCCGCGTGACCAGCGCCGAGATCTTCTCGGCGCTGTCGCTCGCGCCGTCGACGTCGCACGATGCGATCGAGGACACGCTCGCCGAGCGCCGCGTCGCCTTCGCACCGATCGAGGCGCTGGCGCCGCGCATCGCGCGCCTGCTGGCGATGCGCGGCGTGCTCGGCGTGCGCAACTCGACGCACACGCTCGTGAAGATCCTGCAGCCGTTCGCGCCGGCCGGCCTGCGGCTCGTCAACTACACGCATCCGCCGTACCGCGACAGCCTCGCGCAGCTGTTCCGCGATCATCCGGACGCCGCGCAGGGCGGCGCGTTGCTTGCGCGCGGCACCGAGGGCGAAGCCGTCGCCGACACGCGGCGCCAGGTGCAGGTCGACTGGCTGCACGACGGCGTGTGCGACACGCTGATCGAGGCCGAACGCTCGTCGGCCGATGCGCTGCCCGTCGCGCTGCCCGAATCGCGCGATGCGGCGACGACGGCGGCATGGACGGACGCCGTGCTGCGCGCAGAGGTGCCGGTGCCCGACACGGTTGCGCGACAGGTCGAGACGATCGTGCGGATCGCCCGCATCGCGCGTTGACGGCGCGCCGGGCTCGAGCGCCGGGCATTTGACAGGCGCCCGCATCCTGGCATAGAGTTGTCGCCATGCGTTCCTTTCCGAACACCCTCCGAATTACCTCCGGCCGCCTAGCGCGGCCGCTATCGCTACGACTAGCCTAAGGCTTTCGTAGCGCCGTGTGCTGTCCGCACGGTCCCTTCCAGCAGTTCCGCAGTTCCCCTCTCGCCGTTTTTACAACCCGAAGTCGTCAGCATTCGTCCGTCTATCCGTCGGTCGATTCGCGAAGATCATCCGTATCCGCAGCGCGATCGCGCGCCGCGGTGCGAGGCAGCGCCAACCGTCGCCCATGCCGCCCGTCTTCGCTCGCGACTTGAGACCCGAGGTCCAGAAGATGATGCGCAATCCGCAAGACAAGTACCGCCCGTTCGAGCCCGTCCGCCTCAATGGCCGCAAATGGCCGTCGCGCACCATCGAGCGCGCGCCCGTCTGGATGAGCACCGACCTGCGCGACGGCAACCAGTCGCTGATCGAGCCGATGAGCATCGAGCAGAAGCTCGCGTTCTTCGACATGCTGGTCGAGATCGGCTTCAAGGAGATCGAGGTCGGGTTTCCGTCGGCGTCGCAAACCGACTTCGATTTCGTCCGCAAGCTGATCGACGACAAGCGGATTCCCGACGACGTGACGATCGAGGTGCTCGTGCAATCGCGCGAGGACCTGATCGCCCGCACGTTCGACGCCCTCGAAGGCGTGCCGCGCGCGATCGTGCACCTGTACAACGCGGTCTGCCCGTCGTTCCGCCGCATCGTGTTCGGGATGTCGAAGGCCGACGTGAAGGCGCTCGCGGTCGACGGCACGCGCATCATCAAGGCGCACGCCGCCGCGCGCCCCGAGACGCACTGGACCTTCCAGTACTCGCCGGAAACCTTCAGCATGACCGAGCTGACGTTCGCGCGCGAGATCTGCGACGCGGTCGCGCAAACCTGGCGCCCGACCCGCGACCACAAGATGATCGTCAACCTGCCGGCCACCGTCGAAGCCGCCAGCCCGAACGTGTTCGCCGACCAGATCGAATGGATGGACCGCAACCTCGCGTACCGCGACAGCATCGTGCTGTCCGTCCATCCGCACAACGATCGCGGCACCGCGGTCGCCGCGGCCGAACTCGCGCTGCTCGCCGGCGCCGACCGTATCGAAGGCTGCCTGTTCGGCAACGGCGAGCGCACCGGCAACGTCGATCTCGTCACGCTCGCGCTGAATCTCTACACGCAGGGCATCGACCCGGGCCTCGATTTCTCCGACATCGACGCGGTGCGCCGCGTCGTCGAACGCTGCAACCAGATTCCCGTGCATCCGCGCCATCCGTACGCGGGCGACCTCGTCTTCACCGCGTTCTCGGGCTCGCACCAGGACGCGATCCGCAAGGGCTTCGCGCAGCAGCGCCCCGATTCCGCCTGGGAAGTGCCGTACCTGCCGATCGATCCGGCCGACGTCGGCCGCGGCTATGACGCGGTGATCCGCGTCAACAGCCAGTCCGGCAAGGGCGGCGCGACGTTCCTGCTCGAACGCGGGATGGGGTTCACGCCGACGCGCCGGGTGCAGATCGAATTCAGCCACGCGGTACAGACGCTCGCCGACGCGTCCGGCGAGGAAGTGACGGGCGACGCGATCTGCACGCTGTTCGCCCGGGAATTCTTCGAGACCGACGGGCCGGCCGCGCGTCACGGCGGCGGCGCGCGCTGGCGGAACCGCGAAATCGCGGCGGCGCCGGCGGCCGACGGGTCGCCCGAAGACGCCGTGCGACGTTTGGCCGCGGCATTCGCGGCGGCCGCCGGCGTCGCGATCGAGGTCGCCTCGTGCGAACACGCGCGCACGAAGGACGGGCGAAGCGCGGTATCGGTCGGGTGCCGGGTCGGCGATGCGCCGTCGCGGCACGGCGTCGGCCTGCATGCCGATGCATCGAGCGCGGCGCTCGACGCGGTCGTCAGCGCGATCAACCGCTCGGCCTGGCATTGCGCGGATCGCCGCGCGGCGGCCTGAGCGCCAGGCCCCGAATCAGGGTTCGAATATCAGCGAACGGAGCGCGACCGCCCGTGCGCCGCGCGATCCGCGCCGCACGAGGCAGCAAAAAGCGGCCCAGAAGGCCGCTTCGGTCGGGACATGAAAAGGGGCGCCATGCGCGCTCATGTCTCGGTCGCGCAGCGGGTCGCCTGCCAGGCGAGCAAGCACCAGCGGCCCTGCTCGTGAGTGTGGACGGACGTATAGGCAATCGGGAAGACCAGGCCGCCGTTGTTCGTTTCCATCTCGATCAGCGCACGCCCGGTGACGACGCAGGTCTCGCCGCCGACGGGCAGCAGATCCTGCGACTGGACCTCGATCTGGCGATAGCGGCGGCGTCCGGCGACGATGGCATCGATAAACTGCTGCTTGGTTTCGCGTTTGCCGTTGGTGTGCACGAAGAACACCTTGTCCGACAACAGCGCGTCGAGCGCTTCGCCGTCCCCGTCCACCATCGCCCGGAACCGATCGCGCTCGAGCGCGCGGATCGCATCGACCAGCTTCGCCATCGCCTGACTCCTCGGCAACGCGCCCGCCTTGCGCGGGCGGGCCGATCAGAAGTTGTACTGCACGTAGAACTGGTGGAAATTTACCCCAGGATTCGGCTCTTTGATACCCGCGTTAGACACATGTTGAAAACGGTAACCGACCTGATACTGTTGCCGTTCTCCGAACTGTGCGCCGACGCCGGCGGTGGGCGCGAACTGGAACGCGGTCGACAGCGAGAAGTGGTCCGAGATCGTCGGGTGCGTCAGCAGCCGGACGCCGCCGCCGGCCTCGATGAACGGGCGGATCGGCCCGGCGCTCTTGATGAAGCGGAACAACGGCGTCACGCCGAATTCGCCGATGTTGCCGTGGACGTTGCCGCCCGTGTGCCAGTAGCCGGCGTGCCCTTCCACCACGAAGGCGAAGTGCCAGCCGCCGATTTCCCACCAGTTCCAGCCCGGATCCCACACGACGCCGAGATCGGCCTTGTCGATTCCGTGGCGATCCGAAAAGCCGCCGCCCGCCTGAATTCCCCACCGATCCGCGAGTGCCGCACCCGATCCGCCGAGAAGGGACGCTGCCAGCATCGCATGCAGCGCAAGCCGGCTGCAGGGCCGGCGATTCTTCTTATTGTTCATCTGTCACTCCAACTTTGTGGGTTGAATGGAGCCTGCCGCTTCGGCCGGCTCGAGCGAACTGAATGGTATGGTAAAGGACTTTTCGGATCGGCATCACCAAGCGAAATGGCTTCCTTCCAAAACGACAAAAATCGAAATCGTCTACTGATTACCATCAGAAACAACGGCTTACGGAACTTCGGCTCACCCTCTCTGTCGCAAAGTAGACTATCGGCTCGACAATTCCAATAGAAAAACGGGAACTCCGATGTCCACGCCCGCTCTAAGGAATTAGCACTCGGATTGCGGGAGTGCTAAGATGGCCCACGGAATCTCATTCGAGACCGGGGGTTTGTCCCTGATTCCAAAGGAGTTTTTTAGTGAGCAACGCCCTGACCCTCCCGAACACCCTGAGCCCGACGCCGGCCAAGGCCGAATCGGCAGGCTCGCTGGCGCTCGCAGCACAATCGATGTTGCCCGGCCAGCTCGGCAACATCGACGCGTACATCCAGGCCGTCAATCGCATTCCGCTGCTGACGGCCGAAGAGGAACGCCAGTACGCGACCGAATTTCGCGAACACAACAACCTCGACTCGGCGCGCCGCCTCGTGCTGTCGCACCTGCGGCTCGTCGTGTCGATCGCGCGCAACTATCTCGGCTACGGGCTGCCGCACGGCGACCTGATCCAGGAAGGCAACATCGGCCTGATGAAGGCCGTGAAGCGTTTCGATCCGGCCCAGAACGTACGTCTCGTGTCGTACGCGATCCACTGGATCAAGGCCGAGATCCACGAGTACATCCTGCGCAACTGGCGCATGGTGAAGGTCGCGACGACGAAGGCGCAGCGCAAGCTGTTCTTCAACCTGCGCAGCCACAAGAAGGGCATGCAGGCGATGACGCCCGAGGAAATCGACGGCCTCGCGCAGGAGCTCAACGTCAAGCGCGAAGACGTGACCGAAATGGAAACGCGCCTGTCGGGCGGCGACATCGCGCTCGAAGGGCAGGTGGAAGATGGCGAGGAGTCGTACGCGCCGATCGCCTACCTGGCCGATTCGCACAACGAGCCGACTGCCGTGCTCGCCGCGCGTCAGCGCGACACGCTGCAGACCGACGGCATCGCGCAAGCGCTCGATGCGCTCGACGCACGCAGCCGCCGCATCATCGAGGCGCGCTGGCTGCATGTCGACGACGACGGCTCGGGCGGCTCGACGCTGCACGATCTCGCGGCCGAGTTCGGCGTGTCGGCGGAACGCATCCGCCAGATCGAAGCGAGCGCCATGAAGAAAATGCGCACCGCACTCGCCGAATACGCGTAAAGCCCGGCGATTTAGAGCGAATCATCGAAAACCGCTGCCCGACCGGCAGCGGTTTTTTTTCGGCCTTTTTTCGCGCTTTTCATTTCGCTCTCCGTTCATTGTCGGTCGATTAATTGACCTGATTCGTCAGGTAATACGCCATTTGCGGCCCCCTTCCGCATAACCTTGATCTGCCTCAAATCCGGGCCCGTGTTTCGCGACGGTCTGCCGCAGCGCAGCACTCGGCATCGGAAAGCACTCCTTTTAAAATTGGCATGTCAGGCGCAAAAGGATTAAAACAGCTTCACGGCCGTCATAAATCCAACGTAAAGTCGCCCCCCAAAACCGCCTTAAATCGATTCAGGATAATCGCCTTGATCTCGATCAATAAAGAGCCTGCGCCGCCTCCCGCGCGGCCGGCCGGCACGATCGGCTGGCGCGCGCGCATTGCCGCATGGGCACGCGGCCCGACCCTCGCCCGCGACATCACGCTGGTGCTGATCGTCAAGCTGATCCTCTTGATGTCGCTCAAATACGCATTCTTCAATCATCCGCAGGCTGAGCACATGTCGCTGCCGCCTGCCGCCGTCGCCGAGAAGCTGCTCTCGGTACCGGCGCCTGTATCTACCGAGGGAGACCACCATGATAAGTAGCGAAGTCGTCGATCTGTCGCGTCTGCAGTTCGGCATCACGGCGCTCTACCATTTCCTGTTCGTGCCGTTGACGCTCGGCCTGTCCTGGCTGCTCGTCATCATGGAAGCCGTCTACGTGATGACCGGCAAACAGGTGTACAAGGACATGACCCAGTTCTGGGGCAAGCTGTTCGGCATCAACTTTGCGATGGGCGTGACGACCGGCATCACGCTCGAATTCCAGTTCGGCACGAACTGGTCGTACTACTCGCACTATGTCGGCGACATCTTCGGCGTGCCGCTCGCGGTCGAAGGCCTGATGGCGTTCTTCCTCGAGTCGACGTTCGTCGGCCTGTTCTTCTTCGGCTGGAACCGGCTGTCGAAGGTCAAGCACCTGCTCGTCACGTTCCTCGTCGCGCTGGGCTCGAACCTGTCCGCGCTCTGGATCCTCGTCGCGAACGGCTGGATGAACAACCCGGTCGGCGCCGAGTTCAACTACCAGACGATGCGCATGGAGATGACGAGCCTGTTCGACGTGCTGTTCAACCCGGTCGCACAGGTGAAGTTCGTGCACACGGTGTCGGCCGGCTACGTGTCGGCGGCGATGTTCGTGCTCGGCGTGTCGTCGTGGTACCTGCTGAAGAAGCGCGACGTCGACTTCGCGCTGCGCTCGTTCGCGGTCGCGGCCGGCTTCGGCCTCGCGGCGACGCTCTGCGTGATCGTGCTCGGCGACGAGTCGGGCTATACGACCGGCGAAGTGCAGAAGATGAAGCTCGCCGCGATCGAATCCGAATGGGAAACGCAACCGGCGCCCGCCTCGTTCACGCTGATCGGCATTCCGAACCAGAAAGAACAGCGCACCGACTACGCGATCAAGATCCCGTATGCGCTCGGCCTGATCGCGACGCGCTCGATCGACGAACCGGTGATCGGCCTGCGCGATCTCGCGAAGCATAGCGAGGAGCACATCCAGAGCGGGATGATCGCGTACGGCGCGCTGCAGAAGATCAAGGAAGGCGATACCAGCGCGGCAACGCACGAACTGTTCGACCAGCACAAGCAGTATCTCGGCTACGGGCTGATGCTCAAGCAGTTCACGCCGAACGTGGTCGATGCGACGCCGGAGCAGATCAAGGCCGCCGCGAAGAAGACGATCCCGCCGGTCGCGCCCGTGTTCTTCTCGTTCCGGATCATGGTGGCCCTCGGCTTCCTGTTCGTCGCGACGTTCATTGCCGCGTTCTGGTTCTGCGCGCGCCGCGAACTGCTGCAGGACAACCGCCGCTGGTTCCTGCGCTACGCGGTGTGGGCGATCCCGCTGCCGTGGATCGCGATCGAATTCGGCTGGGTCGTCGCCGAGCTCGGCCGCCAGCCGTGGACGATCGCCGGCGTGCTGCCGACGCACCTGTCCGCGTCGAGCCTGACGCCGACCGACCTGTACCTGAGTCTTGCGGGCTTCATCCTGTTCTATACCGCACTGTTCGTCATCGAGATCAAGCTGATGTTCAAGTACGCGCGTCTCGGCCCGTCGTCGCTGCATACCGGCCGTTACCACCACGAACTCGCGGCCGCCAGCGAGCGCGCCCCGGCTTGAGCACGCAACCGAAACGGAACAAGGAATCGCTATGGACTATGCAACTCTCAAGCTGATCTGGTGGCTGCTCGTCGGCGTGCTGCTGATCGGCTTCGCCGTCACCGACGGCTTCGACATGGGGGCGACCGCGCTGCTGCCGTTCCTCGGCAAGACCGACGACGAGCGCCGCATCATCATCAACACCGTCGGCGCGACGTGGGAAGGCAACCAGGTGTGGCTGATCACGGCCGGCGGCGCGATGTTCGCCGCGTGGCCGCTCGTCTACGCCGCGTCGTTCTCCGGCTTCTACTTCGCGATGCTGCTCGTGCTGTTCGCGCTGTTCTTCCGGCCGGTGGGCTTCGACTACCGCAGCAAGCGGCCCGACCCGCGCTGGCGCGCGGGCTGGGACTGGGGCCTGTTCGTCGGCGGCTTCGTGCCGGCGCTCGTGTTCGGCGTCGCATTCGGCAACCTGCTGCAAGGCGTGCCGTTCCAGTACGACAGCGACCTGCGCGTCACCTACCACGGCAGCTTCTGGGCGCTCCTGAACCCGTTCGCGCTGCTGTGCGGGCTCGTCAGCCTGACGATGCTCGTCGCGCACGGCGCCGCGTTCATCCGGATGAAGACCGAAGGCGTGATCGCACGCCGCGCGTCGATCGCCCTGCGCGTGTCGTCGTTCCTCGCGGTCGTGCTGTTCGTGCTGGCAGGCGTGCTGGTCGCGTCGTATATCGGCGGCTTCCACATCACGCACGCCGCGCCGACCGACACCGTCGCGAATCCGCTGCTCAAGGACGTCGCCGCCGGCTCGGGCCTCTGGCTCGCGAACTACGGCGAGTTTCCGTGGATGATCGCGGCGCCCGTCGTCGCGATCGCGGGCGGCCTGCTCGCACTGCTGCTCGCCGGCTCGAAGCAGGAAAAGACGGCGTTCTTCTGCACGGGGCTGATGATCACCGGCGTGATCCTCACCGCGGGCTTCTCGATGTTCCCGTTCATCATGCCGTCGTCGCTCGACCCGCGCAGCAGCCTGACCGTGTGGGATTCGACGTCGAGCCACATGACGCTGCAGGTGATGCTGTTCGCGGTGATCGTGTTCCTGCCGCTCATCCTGCTCTATACGAGCTGGGTGTATCGCGTGATGCGCGGCAAGGTCACGCGCGAGGTGCTCGAAGAGAACAAGCATTCGATGTATTGAACCGGGCCGGGGCGCGCAGGCGCCCCCGTCCACCGTTTCGCAAGGAGTCGGATCATGTGGTATTTCAGCTGGATTCTCGGTATCGGCGTCGCGCTGTCGTTCGGCATCGTCAATGCGATGTGGCTCGAAGCGCGGCAGAAGACGCAGGAAGCACGCGCCGGCCGCGACTGACGCATGCGGCCGGTCACGCCGCGGCCGCCCGCAACGAACCTCGCCTCGCGCGAGGTTTTTTTTCGTCCCGGCCGGCCGGACAGGTCGCGCGAATCGATGCCAATTTAGCGCCAGATTGATACCACTTGAATACCAATAAAAGGTTTCATATGATCTTTTGACACGGCCGCAGACAGGCCGAATCCATCTGGGTGGGGGAGACATGCGCATCCCGTGTGAGGCGCGCGCCTGCGCGCCGTGTCGACGTCCGCGCGCGACGGCGCCCGCCGCCGCGATCGCGCGCGGCCGGCCGAATGCCGCCGCTTGCGACCGCCTCGCCGCCACGGCGCTTGCCGCGCGCAGCCGATGAGCACGCATCCGCCGCCCCGCCGATCCGATCGGCACGCCTGCCCGCCTCCCGTTCCGTAACGCACGCCCCCGCGTGCCGCCTGCGCGCGGTGCGGCCGCATCGCCCCGCACGCAGGCATCTCCCGCAGCTCCGTAGAAAGACCCGACCGCAGCGACGTCGTCCATCGACGCCGCCATGCCCACTTTTTTTAAGGAGTTCGAATGAAACGCACCTTGCCATGCCTTCTTGCCGGCCTGCTGATCGCGGCGGCGCCGCCCGCCTCGATCGGCGCCCAGCCGGCGTCGGCCGCGCCCGGCGCGACCGCTCGTGCCGCGCTGCCCGCCACACCGCCCGCAGCAGCCGCGAGTCTCGCGGCGCTGCTGTCGAACGGCCTCGCGTTGCGCGTCGCCGTCGACAACAACCACGCGGCCGCGGCGGGCGTACCGTGCGCCGACCTCGGCGCCGACGGCGCGGCCTGCGCGACGGGCCGCCTGATCCTGCAGAACCGCGGCCACCAGGCGATTGCCGACGGCGGCTGGAAGCTCTATCTGCACAGCATCCGCCGCCTGCTGCGGATCGACCGTCCGGGCTTCGCACTACGGCGGCTCACCGGCGACCTGTACGAACTGACGCCGCAGCCGGGCTCGGTGCGGCTGGCGCCCGGCGAGCGCATCGAGCTGCCGTTCGTCGCCGAATACTGGCTGCTGCGCTACAGCGACGTGATTCCGCGCCCGTACGTGGTCGTCGACGGCGCGCCGCCCGCCGTGCTCCGCTACAACGACACCGACGACGAGCTGCGCTACGTCGAATCGCTGCCGGCCGACGCGCAGAACAACTCGACCGGCAATGCGCCGCCCGTGGCCGCGCGGCCCGATGCGAGCCGCACGCTGCCGAGCGCGAAGCGCCAGCAGGCGCTGCCCGGCACGCTCGACCTGCGCGGCGTCGAACTCGCGCTGCCGGACCTGCCCGACGCGCAGGTCGCGGCGCTGCGCGAACGCGCGGCGACACTCGGGCTCGACGGCGCGGGCATGCCGGTGCGGGGCGCCGTCGCGCCGCGCCGGCTGCCCGCCGACATCGCGACGCCCGGCGGCTACCGGCTCGCGATCGGGCCGCGCGGCGCATTCATCGAAGCATACGATCGCGCCGGCCTCTACTACGGCGTGCAGACGCTGTTCTCGCTCGCGCCCGCCGGCGGCGGCCCGATTCCGGCGATGCTGGTCGAGGACGCGCCGCGCTTCACGCATCGGGGAATGCACGTCGATCTCGCACGCAACTTCAAGCACCCGGCGACGTTGCGCCGCCTGATCGACCAGATGAGCGCGTACAAGCTCAACCGGCTGCACCTGCATCTGTCCGACGACGAAGGCTGGCGCATCGAGATTCCCGGCCTGCCCGAGCTGACCGAAATCGGCGGGCGCCGCTGCCACGACCCGAGCGAGACGCGCTGCCTGCTGCCGCAACTCGGCTCCGGCCCCGACAACCGTTCGGGCGGCGGCTACCTGACGCGCGACGATTACGTGGCGCTGGTGCGCTACGCGGCCGCGCGTTTCGTCGAGATCATCCCCGAGATCGACATGCCCGCGCACGCGCGTGCCGCCGTCGTGACGATGGAGGCGCGTTACCGGCGGCTCCATGCGGCCGGCCGCGAGCAGGAAGCGAATGCGTACCGGCTGCTCGATCCGCAGGACACGTCGAACCTGACGACGGTGCAGTTCTACGACCGGCGCAGCGACCTGAATCCGTGCGTGCCCGGCGCGCTCAATTTCGCGTCGAAGGTGATCCGCGAGATCGCGGCGATGCATGCGGACGCGCAGGCGCCGCTGCACGTCTGGCATTACGGCGGCGACGAGGCGAAGAACATCTTCCTCGGCGCGGGCTTCCAGCCGCTGAACGGCACCGACCCGGGCAAGGGGCGCATCGATCTCGCCGCGCAGGACAAGCCGTGGGCGCGTTCTCCCGCGTGCGCGGCGCTGCTCCGGCGCGGCGAGATCAAGTCGATCGACGAGTTGCCGACGCGCTTCGCGACACAGGTGAGCGCGGCGGTCAACGCGAACGGGATCGACACGATGGCCGCATGGCAGGACGGTATCAAGCACGCAAGCGGGCCGCAGGACTTCGGCACGCGCCACGTGATGGTGTCGTTGTGGGACACGATCTTCTGGGGCGCATCGGACAGTGCGCGCGACCTGAGCGGCAAGGGCTACCTGACGGTGCTCGCGCTGCCCGACTACCTGTACTTCGACTTTCCGTACACGCTCAACCCGCGCGAGCGCGGCTACTACTGGGGTTCGCATGCAACCGACGAGTACAAGGTGTTCTCGCTCGCGCCCGAGAACCTGCCGCAGAACGCCGAGGTGATGGGCGACCGCGACGGCAATGCGTTCGAGGTGACGGGCACGGGCCCCGCGCCGCGCATCGAAGGGATGCAGGGGCAGGCCTGGGGCGAGGTGATGCGCAACGGCACGTTCCTCGAATACATGGCCTATCCGCGGCTGCTCGCGCTCGCCGAGCGCGCGTGGCATCGCGCCGACTGGGAGCTGCCGTATGCGGCCGGCGTGCGCTACAAGCGCGGCGACACGCATCACGTCGACATGGCCGCATTGCAGCGCGACTGGGCCGGCTTCGCGACGCTGCTCACGCAACGCGAATTGCCGAAGCTCGACCGGGCCGGCGTCGGCTACCGGAAGCCGACCTTCACGCTGACGAACCCGTGAGCGGCTGAGCGGCCGGGCCGACGGGCAACGCGCGATGCGCACGCGTCGCGCCGTCGCCCGCCCCGAAACAAAAACGGCTTGCGACACATCGCAAGCCGTTTTTCGTGTTGCCGGCCGACCCGGATCCGCCGCGCGGATCGGGCCGGCTTCACCGCATCAGGCCGGTTGTACGGCGGCCCCGCTGCCCGACGGCGGCAGGCGCGCGCCGAGCTGTTCGGCGTAACGCGCGGCCGCGTTGCCGCAGACGATGTGGAACGTGTCGAGCGACACCCACGCGACATCGAGCGTGCCGAGACGATCGCGATCGACCGCCGACGGATCGCGGACGACGACGCGCAGGCGCGTGGTCGCGACCGCGTCGAGCGACGCGACGTTGGTCGCACCGCCGAACACCGCGAGCCAGCGGGCCGGTTCCGGATCGAGCGGGCCGGCGGACGCGCCCGTGACGGGCTGCGAGGCGGCGGCCGTGCCCGTCGACGCGGCGCCCGCTGCCGCGCCGATCGCGACACGCATCTCGTCGGCAATGATGTCTGCCTCGGGCCCGATGATCACCTGCACGCTGTTGCCGCCGCGCTTGAGCACGCCGCGCGCGCCGATCGATTTCAGTTCCGGCTCCGACACCTTGTCCGGATCGACGACGGTCAAACGCAGGCGTGTCGTGCAGGCGTCGACGACCGACAGGTTGCCCGCCCCGCCGAGCGCGGCGATGTAGCGTTGCGCGCGCGGCGCGGCAGCCGTCGCGGCCGGCGCGACGAAGCCGCCCGATGCGTCCGGTTCCGCGGCCGCATCGGCCGATGCCGGCTCACGGCCCGGCGTCGCCATGTTGAACTTGCGGATGAAGAAGCGGAACAGCCCGTAGTACGCGACGCCATATGCCACGCCGAGCGGAATCGCGATCCAGCCCTTCGTCGACAGCCCGTAGTTCAGCACGTAGTCGATCGCGCCGGCCGAGAACGTGAAGCCGAGCTTCACGCCGAGGATCTGGCAGATTGCGAGCGACAGCCCCGTCAGCACCGCGTGGATCACGTACAGCACCGGCGCGAGGAACATGAAACTGAATTCGATCGGCTCGGTCACGCCGGTCAGGAACGACGTGAGCGCCATCGAGAACAGCAGGCCGCCGACCATCGCGCGGCGCTCCTTCGGCGCCTCGTGCAGCATCGCCAGACACGCGGCCGGCAGGCCGAACATCATGATCGGGAAGAAACCGGCCATGAAGGTGCCCGCGGTCGGGTCGCCCGCGAAGAAGCGGTGCAGGTCGCCGTGCACGATGTCGCCGCCGGCGGGCGGCGTGAAGTTGCCGAACACGAACCACGCAAGCGAGTTGATGATGTGGTGCAGGCCCGTGACGAGCAGCAGGCGGTTCAGGAAGCCGAACACGAACGCACCGACCGCGCCCGCCGTCGTCAGCCACTGGCCGGCCGCGTCGATCGCATGCTGGACCGGCTGCCACACGTACCCGAACGCGATGCCGAGTATCACGCAGACCAGCCCCGTGATGATCGGCACGAAGCGTTTGCCGCCGAAGAACGCGAGGTAGTCCGGCAGCTTGATGTCCTTGTAGCGGTTGTACAGCAGGCCCGCGACCACACCCGCGATGATCCCGGACAGCACGCCCATGTTCAGCTTGGGATCGATGTCCTTCATGATCGCGGTTTCGATCAGGTAGCCGATCGCACCCGCGAGCGCCGCAACGCCGTTGTTGTCCTTCGCGAAGCCGACCGCCACGCCGATCGCAAACAGCAGCGGCAGGTTGTCGAAGATCGCGCCGCCCGCATCCGCGATCATCTTGATGTTGAACACGTCCGGCTGGCCGAGTCGCAGCAGGATGCCGGCGACCGGCAATACCGCGATCGGCAGCATCAGTGCCCGGCCCAGGCCCTGTATTTTCAGAAACGGATTCCCGTTCATTCAGTCCTCCAATCCTTGTCTCGTCATTAATCGTCGTTGAGCTGATTGCTTTCGTAGTGAAACGGGCCGCGAACCTGCCGTCGACGTTCAGTCGAGCGGCCAGACCTCGCGGCTTGCTGCCCTTACCGCCTGCGCCGAATCGAGCGCGAGCAGATCCTGCGCACGCTGACGGCACAGCTGGTAATCGAGGCGACGCACACGCGCCTTGATGCCCGGCACCGATACCGGGTCGACCGACAGCTCGGTCACGCCGAGGCCCACCAGGACCGGCACCGCGAGCGGATCGCCGCCGAGCGCGCCGCATACGCCGACCCACTTGCCGTGCTTCGCGGCGCCGCGCACCGCGATGTCGATCAGGCGCAGCACGGCCGGATGCAGGCCGTCGGACTGCGCCGCCAGGTCGGCCTGGCAGCGATCCATCGCGAGCGTGTACTGCGTCAGGTCGTTGGTGCCGATCGACAGGAAATCCGCGTGCTGCGCGAGCTGGTCGGCCAGCAGCGCGGCCGACGGCACCTCGATCATCACGCCGACCTCGATCGGCTCGGTACGGCCCTGCGCGCGCGCGAATTCGTCGATGCGCTTGCGCAACCGCACGAGTTCGCCCACGTCGGTCACCATCGGCAGCAGGATGCGCACCGCGCCGTACGGCTTCACCGCGAGCAGGCCCTGCAACTGGTCGTCGAGCAGATCGGGGCGCACCTGCGCGAGGCGGATGCCGCGCAGGCCGAGCGCCGGATTCGGTTCGGGCGGCAGCGTCAGGTAGTCGACCTCCTTGTCGGCGCCGACGTCGAGCGTGCGGATGATCGCCGTGCGGCCTTGCAGCGCGTCGACGATCGACTGGTAGCTCTGCTGGTGCTCGACCACCGTCGGCGCGACCTGGCGATGAATGAACATCAGCTCGGTGCGCAGCAGGCCGATCGCATCCGCGCCGTTGTCGACCGCGGTGTGCGCGTCGTCGAGCGTCGCGATGTTCGCGGCCACCTCGATCGCGCGGCCGTCGACCGTCGCGGCCGCCGAACCGGCCTGTTGCCGGTTCGCCTCGCGCACCCCGTCCAGGCGCTGGCGCTCGTGCCGCGCGCGCTCGACGTCGAGCGCGGTCGGCGCATGTTCGAGCCGGCCCGCGCTCGCGTCGACGACCACCTGCGTGCCGTCCGGAATCGCGTACAGCGCGTCGCCGACCGCGACCAGCGCCGGGATGCCGAGCTGCCGCGCGATGATCGCCGCGTGCGACGTCGCGCCGCCGCGCGCCATCACGAGCGCGGTCACGCGCTGGCGATCGAGCGACGACAGATCCGACGGCGTGAATTCCTCGGCCGCGAGCACCGCCTCGTCGGGCAGCGCACGCGCCGCGCCGTTCGTATGGCCGAGCGCGCGCAGCACGCGCTTCTCGATGTCGCGCAGGTCGGCCGCGCGTTCGGCGAGCAGCGCGTCGTCGAGCTTCGACAGCGTGTCGATCTGCGTGCGGATCGTCGCGCGCCACGCGAACCCCGCGCTCTTGCCGAGGCTGATCAGGTCGCGCGCCGCGTCGATCAGCGTCGGGTCTTCCAGCAGCACGCGATGCACCGCGAAGATGCCCGCTTCGCCCACCGCGCCGCGCGCCGAAGCGTTGCGCACCGTTTCGTCGAGTTCGCCGTCGACGGCCTTCAGCGCCTGATCGAGGCGGCGGCTTTCCGCCGCCGGCGTGCCGGACGCCTGCTCGGGCGGCACGATTTCCGCATCGTCGAGACGCACCAGCGTGCCGACCGCGATGCCGGGCGCCGCGCACACGCCCGCAAGCGTGTGCGGATCGAGCGGCGCGCCGTCGCGCGGGAGCCCGGCGTTGCGCACGACCGCCTGCGGCGCGGGCGACTTCAGTCGCGCCGGCTGTTCGTCGACCTCGCCGTGCGCCGCGCGCAGCAGCTCGTGCTCGACCGCATCGACGGCCTGCTGCGCGTGCGCGCCGCGGCCGACGAGAACGACCGTCGCGCCTTCGCCGGCGCCGAGGCCGAGCAGGCCGACCACGCTCGCGATCGACGCCTGGCGGCCATCGAACAGCACGTCGACGGACGCGTCGAACCCGCGCACGGCTTCGCGTGCCCGCGCGGCCGGCCGCGCATGCAGGCCGCCCGGCTGCGCCAGCACGATTTCGCGGCGCACCTCGTTGATCGCCGCCGCGCCGGCTTGCGCCGCGTGCGCGGCCGCGTCGCCCCGGCCGCGCAGCACGAGCAGCGGCGTCTTGCCGGCGGTCGCGAAACCGTCGGCGCGGTCGACGACCTCGAACGCATCGGAGTTCGCGATCGCGATCACCGACACGAGCGAGTGCGCGCCGCGCGCGACCGCGTCCTGGTCGAATTCGATCAGCAGGTCGCCCGCCTCGACGTGCGCGCCGGCCTCGACGTGCGGGGCAAAGCCCTGCCCGTCCAGCTCGACGGTGTCGATGCCGATGTGCAGCAGCACTTCCGCGCCTTGCGGCGTCGTGATCGTCACCGCATGGCCCGTGCGCGCGAGATGCGACACGACGCCCGCGCACGGTGCGACGAGCTGGCCCGCGAGCGGGTCGATGCCGATGCCGTCGCCGAACATCCCGCCGGAGAACACCGGATCGGGCACGTCGGCCAGCGCGACGATCGGCCCCGTCAGCGGGGCAAGCAGGACGATCTGATCATGGGTGGGGCTCTTCAACTGGGATTCCTCGGCGCGTCTCATCGGCTGTCTCGGCTATCAGTGCGTTTCGGTAACTTTGTTCAGGTGGCGCGGCGTATCGGGATTGCGGCCGCGCGCGACGGCGAGATCCGCCGCCATCACGTAAAACGAAAGAATGGCGGCGATCGGGTCGAGCGCCGGATGGGCCGACTGGGCGAGCGGCAGCGTCGCGCCGGGCGTGCCGGCGGGCGCCGCGAGCAACACGGCCGCGCCGCGGGCGCGCATGTCGTCGGCCAACTGCAGCAGGCCGGCCTGCTCGGGCCCCGGCGGCGCGAACACGAGCAGCGGATAGTCGCGGTCGATCAGCTCCATCGGGCCGTGACGCACTTCGGCGCTCGAGAATGCCTCCGCCTGGATGCCGGAGGTTTCCTTCAGCTTCAGCGCGGCTTCCTGCGCGATCGCGAGGCCGAGACCGCGGCCGATCACGATCATCCGCTCGACGCCCGACAGCGCGGCGACCGCCGGCGACCAGTCGAGCCGGCCGGCCTGCGCGAGCACGTCGGGCAGGCCGCGCAGCGCGGTCATCAGCGCGGCGTCGCGCTGCCAGTAGGCGACGATCTGCGCGGACAGCGACAGCATCGCGATATAGCTCTTCGTCGCGGCGACCGACAGTTCGGGGCCGGCGAGCAGCGGCAGCTGGTGTTCGCACGCATCGGCGAGCGGCGACGGCAGCACGTTCACGGCGGCGACGGTGCGCGCGCCGGCTTCGCGCAGCGCGGCCATCGTATTGACGAGATCGGGGCTCTTGCCCGACTGGGAGAACGCGATCGCGAGCTGGTCCTGCACCTTCAGCGGCGCTTGCTGCAGCGTCGCGACCGACATCGGCAGCGACGCGACCGGCACGCCGAGGCGGCTCATCGTCAGGCTCGCGAAATAGCTCGCGGCGTGATCCGAGCTGCCGCGCGCGACCGTCAGCGCGACGGCCGGCGGGTGATCGAGCAGTTGGCCGGCGAGCGCTTCGACGCGCGTGGTGTCGGCGAGTTGCGCGGCGACGACCTGGGCGGACTCGCGCGCTTCCTTAAGCATATTCGACAATCGATTCTCCTTCGACGTAGGTCGCGGTGAGGTTCAGGTCGCGGTCGAACACCGCGAGGTCGGCCCATGCGCCGCGCTCGAGGCGGCCGCGATCGGTGACGCCGAGGTAGTCGGCCGCATAGCGCGACATCCGGTTCGACACGTCGGCGATCGGCAGGCCGAGCGATACGAGATTGCGCAGCGCCTGGTCCATCGTCAGGGTGCTGCCGGCGAGCGTGCCGTCGGCGAGCCGCACGCCGCCGAGGCACTTCGTCACGTGCTGGCTGCCGAGCCGGTATTCGCCGTCGGGCATGCCCGTTGCGGACGTGCTGTCGGTCACGACGTACAGGCGCGGGATCGCGCGCAGCGCGGCACGAATCGCGCCCGGGTGCACGTGCAGCAGATCCGGGATGATCTCCGCATATTCGGCATGCGCAAGCGCCGCGCCCACCAGGCCCGGGTTGCGGTGATGCAGCGGCGACATCGCGTTGAACAGGTGCGTGAAGCCGCACGCGCCGTGCTTGAGCGCGGCGACGGCGTCGTCGTAGGTCGCGAGCGAGTGGCCGAGCTGCACGCGCACGCCGCGCGCGGCCATCTCGCCGATGATCTCGATGTGGCCGGCGATTTCCGGCGCGAGCGTGACGACGCGGATCGGCGCGATCGACAGGTACTTCAGCACTTCGTCGAGCACGGCCGACACGGCCGCGTCGGGCTGCGCGCCGAGCTTGCCGGGGTTGATGTACGGGCCTTCGAGATGCACGCCGAGCACGCGCGCGCCGCCCGGCGTGCGGGTACGTGCGACCGTGCCGAGGTTCGCGACGACCTGCATCAGTTCGTCGCGCGGCGCGGTCATCGTCGTCGCGAGCAGGCTCGTCGTGCCGTATTGCGCGTGCGTGCGGGCGATCGTCTCGATCGCGTCGCCGCCTTCCATCACGTCGGCGCCGCCGCCGCCATGCACGTGCAGGTCGATGAAGCCGGGCAGGATGTACGGCGCGTCGTTCTTCGCGGGATCGACGGGCTTGCCGTCGAGCGTGGTGATGCGGCCGTTCTCGCTATCGATCGAGCCGTGAATCCAGCCGTCGGGGGTCAGGATGTTTCCAGTCAGCATGACGTTCTCTTGATGATCTGGTGACGCGTACATCCGCGTCGTGATTTGCAAATTCGTGTCGTTGCTTCGCGCGCGGGCAGTCTCGCGCGTCAGCGTTTCAGTTCGGCGACGAAGTCGTAGTAGTCGTCGCGGCAATACGTTTCGGAAAGTTCGATCGCGCGCTGGTCGGCGCCATAGCCGATCCGCGTGATCACGAGCAATGCCGAGCCCGGCTTCACCGCCATCCATTTCGCGATCGCGTGCGTCGCATTCGCCGCGCGAAAGTGCTGCAGCGCGCGCACGACGGTCATCCCGCGCGCCTCGAGGTATTCGTACAGCGACGCGCCGAGCACCTGCGGATCGGGCACCACCGCGGCCGGCAGCGTCGAATGCTCGACGGCCATCACGATGCCGTCCGCGCGACGCAGCCGTTCGAGCCGCGCCACCGTCGCGCCGGGCGCGAGGCCGAGATGCGTGATCTCGTCGCGGTTCGCGGCGCGCAGCGCGCGCGACAGCCACACCGAATCGGGCACGAAGCCGCGCTGCCGCATCTTCGCGGTGAAGCCGACGAGACGCGACAGCGGATCGGCGACGCGCGGCGTGATGAAGCTGCCCGCGCCGCGAGCCCGCTTGATCAGCCCCTGTTCGACCAGCAGCATCAGGGCGCGGCGGGCGGTGATCCGCGACACGCCGACCGACGCCGACAGCAGCCGCTCCGACGGCAACGCCTCGCCGGCCCGCCACGCGCCGGCGTGAATCGCGCTCGCCAGGTTGCGGGCAAGCTGCAGATAGAGCGGCGTGTCGCTGAGGGGATCGGGCGCCAGTTCGGACCAGCCGGTTTCCATGTGCCTCCAGGTGTCGGACGACGACCTCGGGCCGTCGAAAGTGAACGCATTATATAACCACCATAATACCAGTCAACGAACTGGTATTAGCCGTGCGAAAATCGCCGAAAGCCTTGTCGGACAAGCGTTTTAGCCTCGACAAAGCCTTTGTTTACAAAGCAGTACAGGATAGGGATTTACCCGGAGTGGTATGCAAGGGGACAGTTCCTGGGCGCGTCCGTGCCGGGTTTCAACGGCAAATACGAGACCGGAATAGAACCAGTTGAGCCGACTGGTATGCACCTGCGGAAGGGGCGCCGGCACGCTGCGCTCGTCAGTGGAACTCGCGGCTCGACGTGCGCAGACCGCCGAGCAGCGGCGTCAGATCCTCGAAATGCTGCGCGACGAGGTGCCTCACGTCGCTCGCGACCTGCCATACGCCCGACGCCGCGAGCAGCCGCGAATCGAGGGTTTCGCGGCGCTGCCGCGCGAGCAGTTCGGGCCGGACGATCACGTTCACGCAGCCGGTTTCGTCCTCGAGCGTCATGAACATCACGCCTTTCGCGGTGCCCGGCATCTGCCGCGCGGTCACGAGCCCGCACGCGCGTGCGAGCCGGCCGTCGGGGCGATCGTGCAGTTCCGCGGCGGACGACAGCCGCCGCGCGCGCAGCGCGGATCGCAGCAACGCGACCGGGTGGCGGTTCAGCGTGAGGCCGGTGGTGTGATAGTCGGCGAGGATGTCGTCGGCTTCCGACGGCGCGCCGAGCGTGGGCTTCTCCGCCTCGTCGATCGGCGCGGCGGCGAGCAGGTCGCGCTCCGGCGCCGCGGCGACGGCCTGCCACAGCGCGTCGCGGCGATGGCCCGCGAGCGTTGCCAGCGCGTTCGCGGCGGCCAGCGCTTCGAGGTCGCGGCGCTCGAGCCCTGCGCGGCGCGCGAGGGTGTCGACGTTGTCGAACGGGCCGGCCGCGCGCGCGGCTTCGATGCGGCGCGCGGCGGCTTCGCCGAGCCCGCGGACGAGCGACAGGCCGAGCCGCACGGCGGGTTGCCCGTGTGGCGGCGGCTGGCCGGGCAGTGCCTCGAGCGACGCTTCCCGGTTGCTTTGCGTCACGTCGATCGGCAGGACCTGCACGCCGTGACGCTTCGCGTCCTGCACGAGTTGCGACGGCGGGTAGAAGCCCATCGGCTGGCTGTTCAGCAGCGCGGCGAGGAAGATCGCCGGTTCGTGGCATTTGAGCCAGCTGCTCGCGTAGGCGAGTTTCGCGAAGCTTGCCGCATGGCTTTCGGGGAAACCGTAATCGCCGAAGCCCTTGATCTGCTCGAAGATCTGTTCGGCGAAGTCGGAGGGGTAGTCGCGCTCGCGCATCCCGTCGACGATCTTGCGGTGATATTTCTCGAGATTGCCCTTGCGCTTCCATGCGGCCATCGCGCGACGCAGTTCGTCCGCCTCGCCGGGCGTGAAACCTGCCGCGATCATCGCGATCTGCATGACCTGTTCCTGGAAGATCGGCACGCCGTACGTGCGAGCGAGCGCAGGCTTCAGATCCTCCTTCGGATAACTGACCTTCTCGATTCCCTGACGCCGCTTCAGGTACGGATGCACCGCCCCGCCCTGGATCGGCCCCGGCCGCACGATCGCGACCTCGATCACCAGATCGTAGTACGTGCGCGGCCGCAGGCGCGGCAGCATCGACATCTGCGCGCGCGATTCGATCTGGAATACGCCGACCGTGTCGGCGCGGCAAATCATGTCGTAGGTCGCGTCATCGTCCTGCGGAATGTGTTTCAGCGTGAACGGCTCGCCGCCCGGCTCCGGCGGCCCGCGCCACGCGGTGCGCATGTCGAATGCGCGATGCAGCGCGGACAGCATGCCGAGCGCCAGCACGTCGACCTTCATCAGTCCGAGCGCCTCGAGATCGTCCTTGTCCCACTGGATCACGCGCCGCCCGTCCATCGCGGCGTTTTCGACCGGGACGAGCCGCGTGAGCTTGCCGCGGCTGATCACGAAACCGCCCGAATGCTGCGACAGGTGGCGCGGGAAGTTGAGCAGCCGCGCGGCGAGCCGGGCCCACGCCTGGATCAGCGGTGTCTGGGGATCGAGCCCGATCGTCACGAATTGCTGAAGCAGGTCGCGACTGCCGTCGAACCAGCGATGCCCCTTCGCGACGCGATCGATCAGCATCGGATCGACGCCGAGCGCCTTGCCGGTTTCGCGCAGCACGCCGCGCGGGCGATAGGTCGACACGGCGGCCGCGAGTGCCGCGCGGTCGTGCCCGTATTTTTCGTAGATGTGCTGAATCACCTCTTCCCGGCGCTGATGTTCGAAGTCGACGTCGATGTCGGGCGGCTCGCCGCGCTCCGCGCTGATGAAGCGCTCGAACAGCATCGTGCTCTGCTCCGGATTCACCTCGGTGATGCCGAGGCAATAACAGACGACCGAGTTCGCGGCCGAGCCTCGGCCCTGGCACAGGATGTTCCGGCTGCGCGCGTACTTCACGATGTCGTAGACGGTCAGGAAGAACGGTTCGTAGCGCAGTCTTGCGATCAGGTCGAGCTCATACCGGATCTGCTTCGCCACTTTCTCCGGAATGCCGTTCGGATAGCGCCCGGCCGCCCCGGCCCGGGTTTCCTGTTCCAGATAGCTGGTTGGCGTGAGCCCCTTCGGCACGATTTCGTCGGGATACTCGTAACGCAGCGAATCGAGTTCGAAATGACACGCGTCGAGAATCGCGCACGTCTGCGCGATCTCGTCCGGCGCAAACAGCTGCCCGATCCGCCCGCGCGAGCGCAGATGCTGCTCCGCGTTCGGCGCGAGCGCATAGCCGCATTCCGACACCGGCAGCCCGACCCGGATCGCCGTCATCACGTCCTGCAGTTCCTTGCACGAGCGCCGGTGCATCGTCACGTCGCCGAGCGCGACGACACCCACGCCGCGCCGCTCGCCCGCGGCACGAATCTCCTCGCGTTGCGCGCCGTCCAGCGCGCGCTGCAGTTGCACGAGCCCGAGCCGCGCACGCTCGCCAAACGTCGCGCGACACCACGCGACCTGCGCCTCGAGTACGTCGGCGCGCACCGGATACGCGGGCACGAGAATCGCGAAGCAGTCGGACACGCCGCGCAAGTGCGCAAACTTCGCCGGTGGCGCGGACAGCATCCGCGGCGTCAGCGTGTAGGCGCCCTTCGGCGATTCCATCCGCCGCCACGAAATCAGCTCGGACAGGTTGCCGTAGCCCTCGCGGTTCTGCGCGAGCAACACGAGCCCGAACGCGCCGGGCCCCGGATCGTGGCCCGGCGCGACCTCGTCGGGCGTGACGTCGAAATACGAACCGACGACGAGCGGCAGCCCTTTCGCCTTGGCCGCGACATGCATGCGCGCTGCGCCGGCGAGCGAGCATTCGTCGGTGATCGCGATCCCGCGATAGCCGAGTTCGGACGCGCGCTCGACCAGTTCCTCCGCATGCGATGCGCCATGCAGGAACGAGAAATTCGAGCGGCAGAACAACTCCGCGTAATCGGGCAACCAGCTGAATTCCGCCACCATCGCCGCTCACCCGAACAGGCCGTGCAGGAACCAGCGCGGCTCGGCGTCGCTCCCCGCCCGCTCCCGGAACACCCAGTAGCACACGCCGACCTCGTCCTGTGCGACATGGTAATCGCGCGCGACGAGCCGGCCGTCGAACCACCCCGCCTCGATCCGCTCCGTCGACGACATCATCCTGAGCGGCGTATGAAAGACCGGCCGGTTCTCGCGCATCAACAGCGGCAGCGGTTCGGCCAGCAGCCATGCGGGCCTCGGCGGCACCGCCGGCGGCCCGCCGGCCGGCTTGCCGGCCTGCGCATCGAGCGGCAGCCAGCGGTTCCCGGCCTCGGGCCGGTGATCGGCGACGGGCGCCGCGCGCAGCACGTTCTCCGCGCCGAGCCGCGCGATCAGCAGCTCGAACAGCCGCGCCCGCGTCTCGCGCGTACCGCCCGGCTCGGGGAAAAGATCGTCGGCCGGCGGCGCGACCGATTCGACGCGCGTGGCCGTCAGACGCACCGCGATCACCGCGGCCGGCAACTCGACGCGCGCGAGCCGCTCGCCGAGCAGCCGCATGAAATGCGTTTCGTCGCGCACGGGGGCGGCGAACGCGAGCGCGAGCGGCGTCGGCGGCACGGCCTGGCGGCCGCGCTCGTGCTCGAGATCGAACGTCATCGCCGCCAGCGACAGTTGCCGCGCGGCCAGCCAGCCGCAGAGCTGCACGACGAGCCGGCGCGCGGCGAACAGCACGGCTTCCGCGTATTCGACGCGCTCCGGCAATTCGAGCCGCACGTCGAACACAGGCGGCACGGCCATCCACGCAAGCGGCTCGACCGCGTCGCCGTACGCGCGATCGAGCGCGGCCAGCAACGCGGGGCCGCAACGGCGCTGCAGCCCCGCGCGCGGCAGGCGGCGCAGGTCGGCGAGCGTGCGGCAGCCGAGGCCGTCGAACCAGCCCGCATACGGACGCGCATCGGGCAGCAGCACGCAGGGCAGCCGGTCGAGCGAACGGACGAGCGAGGGCCCGCTCGCGATGCGGCGCCGGATGCGCGCACGCGCCGACGTACGCGCGAGCAGCCACGCGCCGCGCCCGGTCGGCGCGGCGGACAGGCGCGCCGCATAGCCGAGCGCCGCGAGCGTCGCGCGCACCTGGCGGCACAGCGACGGCAGGCCGCCAAACAGGCGCAGGCTCGGGCCGACGTCGACGATCAGCGTGGCTTCGTCGTCGAGCGCGACGCACGGCGAGAAGCGCAGCAACGCGAGCGCGACCGCGCGCAGCGCATCGGCCTCGCGCGCGGGATCGCGTTCGACGAGCCGGGTCGCGGGCGCGAGCGTCAGCACGCCGCCGCGCTTCATGCCCGCGCGCACGCCATGCCGGCGCGCGGCCGCGTCGGCGATCAGCACGGCGCCCTGTTCGAGCACCGCGCAGCCCGCGCCGCCGCCGTCCGCATCGTCCGCATCGTCCGCCGCGCCGTCAGACGGCGGCGGGGCGCACACGTCGAGCGGCAGGCGCGGCAGATGGATGCCGAGCAAGACGCGCATAGCGGCTCTCCACGATGGGCGACGGCAAATCGAGCACGAGCGGCTCGCCGCGCGCGGGCCCGCGGCGCTTGACGAGATCGAGCGACACGCCGCCCGGCACCGGATGCAGCGCGACGCGCAGCACGGCCGGCGACGGCTGCCGTGCGGCCGACAGCGGGCGCAGCATCACGAACAGCGTGTCGCCCGTGCGCGCGGCCGCGAGATGCAGGCGCCGCAGCGCATCGGGCCGCGGGTCCTGCCAGAGCAGGAGCGCGCCGCAACAGCCGGTCTTGAGCGCCTGCTCGGCGGCCCACAGCGCATCGGTGCGGCTGCCGGCGCGCAGCCACAGCAGCGCGTCGGCCGGCACACCGAGACTGGCGAGCGCGGTCGCATGCGGCGCTTGCGGCGGCGCGACGAGCGCGAGCGGACGCCGCGCGCTGACGGTGCGCGCAAGCGCGGGTGCAAGCAGCCGCATCTCGCCGCAGCCCGGCTGCGCGGCCAGCAGTTCGACGAGCCCGCCGACCGGCCAGCCGCCGCCCGGCAACTCGGCCGACAGCGATGCGAAGCCGGTCTCGATCGTGCGCGGACCGCCGCGCGCGAGCTGCGAGCCGCGCCAGAGCGACGGATGAAGGGATTCGGGAGAAATGGAGGATGCGAGCATGACGCCACCCACAACTGTATGGATATACAGTATATGGTAATGCGCCTGCGTCGCACAGCGCCGGTGCGAAACCGGTTTTCGTCAGAGGAAAATCTGCGGAGAACCCGGCGCGGCCGTCATGTTACCCCGCGCCGGGGCGTGCATGCCCGAGCGCATCCGGGCGCGCCCCCGCCGGGCCGGCGCGGCCTGCCCGCGGGCGACCCGGCGCGACGCGGCATCGCGCGCCGCGCCGCCCCGCCAGCCGCCCGTCAGCCGAGCAGCAGCGCGTCGTCGTCGAGCTGCTCGTGACGCACCTTCTCGAACATCTGCAGCAGGTCGGGCACGTCGAGCCCCTTGCGCGCGTCGCCCGACACGTCGAGCACGACCTGCCCCTGGTGCAGCATCACCGTGCGGTCGCCGTAGTCGAGCGCCTGCCGCATGCTGTGCGTGACCATCATCGTCGTCAGCCGGCTCTCGGCGACGATGCGCGCGGTCAGCTCCAGCACGAACGCGGCCGTCTTCGGGTCGAGCGCGGCCGTGTGTTCGTCGAGCAGCAGGATCCGCGACGGCCGCAGCGACGCCATCAGCAGGCTCACGGCCTGCCGCTGGCCGCCCGACAGCAGCCCGATCCGGTCGGTCAGCCGGTTCTCGAGACCGAGATTCAGGAGCCGCAGCTTGTCGCGGAACAGTTCGCGCGACGGGCGGTCGAGCGCGGCCCGGAAGCCGCGCCGCACGCCGCGCGCCATCGCGAGCGCCATGTTCTCCTCGATCGTCAGCGCCTCGCAGGTGCCGGCCATCGGATCCTGGAACACGCGCGCGACGAGGTGCGCGCGATCCCACGCGGCCTTGCGCGTCACGTCGGCACCGTCGATCGCGATGCGTCCCGCATCGACCGGCTGGTCGCCGCTGATCGCATTGAGGAAGGTCGACTTGCCGGCGCCGTTCGAGCCGATCACCGCGACGAACTGGCCGTCGGGAATCTCGAGCGACAGTCCGCGCAGCGCGCGCGTCTCGATCGGCGTGCCGGGGTTGAAGGTCAGTGTCAGGTCTTGTGCGGACAGCATGTCAGGCTCCCCTGTTCTTGCGCGCGAACAGCTTCTTGCGCGTCGCCGGCAGCACCAGCGCGATCGTGACGAGCGCGGCCGTCACGAGGTTCAGATCCTGCGCCTTCAGCCCGATGAATTCGCTGTTCAGCGCGAGCGCGATGAAGAAGCGGTAGACGATCGCGCCGAGCACGACCGCGAGCGTGGTCAGCACCAGCCGGCGCGCGGGCAGCAGCGTCTCGCCGATGATCACCGCGGCCAGCCCGATCACGATCGTGCCGATCCCCATCGAGATGTCCGAGCCGCCCTGCGTCTGCGCGAACAGCGCGCCGGCAAGCGCGACGAGCGCGTTCGACAGCGCCATCCCGGCGAGCGTCGCGCGGCCCGTCGCGATGCCTTGCGCGCGCGCCATCCGCGGGTTCGCGCCGGTCGCGCGCATCGCGAGGCCGAGCTGCGACGAGAAGAACCAGTCGAGGCCGAGCTTCGCGACCACGACGACGATCGCGAGCAGCGCCGGACGCAGCACGTAGTCGGGCAGCCAGTCGGGCTGCAGCATGGTGAACAGCGTCGGCTCGGTGATGAGCGGCACGTTCGGCCGGCCCATGATCCGCAGGTTCACCGAATAGAGCGCGATCATCATCAGGATGCTGGCGAGCAGATCCATGATCTTCAGGCGCACGTTGAGCCAGCCCGTGACGAAACCGGCCAGCGCGCCCGCGACGATCGCGAGCGCCGTCGCCGAGAACGGGTCGTAGCCGGCGGAGATCAGCGTCGCGGCGACGGCCCCGCCGAGCGGAAAACTGCCGTCGACGGTGAGGTCGGGGAAGTTGAGGATGCGAAACGAGATCAGCACCCCGAGGGCGACGAGACTGAAGATCAGGCCGATCTCCAGCGCGCCTAGTAACGAGAACAGAGACATGATGGGGAAATCCTGTTGCTTCCCGGCCGGACGTGTACGGCCGGGCGAAGCGAACGGGCGGCCCCGGGTAGGCGCCGCCCGTCCGGCGGTGTCGTTCGGGCCCGGATCGGGCCGGCAAGGCGCGGTGCCCGGGCCGCGGCTTACTTGATGACCGTCCTGGCTTCCTTGACGAGATCCGACGACAGCGTCACGCCCTGCTTCGCGGCGGCGCCCGTATTGACGAACAATTCGAGGTTGCTGCTCGTCTCCGAGGCGATCGCGCCCGGCTTCTCGCCCTTCAGGATGCGCGCGACGACCTTGCCGGTCTGCCGGCCGAGGTCGCCGTAGTTGATGCCGAGCGCCGCGATGCCGCCGCGCTTCACGCTGTCGGTGTCGCCGGCGACGAGCGGGATCTTCGCTTCGTTCGCGACCTTCACGAGCGCTTCATACGCGGACACGACGTTGTTGTCGGTGTTCGTGTAGATCACGTCGACCTTGCCGATCAGGCTCTTCGCGGCCGGGCCGATGTCGACGGTACGCGGCGCGGCCGCCTCCTTCAGCGTCATGCCCTGCTTCGCGAGGATCTCCTGGAGCGCCTTCACGACGACGACCGAGTTCGCCTCGCCCGGGTTGTAGACCATGCCGACCGTCTTCGCATTCGGCACGACGCGCTTGATCAGCGCGACCTGGCGATCGAGCGGCAGCTTGTCGGACACGCCCGTCACGTTGGTGCCCGACGGGCCCCAGCCCTTCACGAGCTGCGCGGCGACCGGATCGGTGACGCCCGAATAGACGACCGGCACGCTCCTGGTCGACGCGACCACGGCCTGCGCGGCCGGCGTCGCGATCGCGACGATCACGTCGGGCTGGTCGCCGATGAACTTGCGCGCGATCTGCGCGGCCGTCCCGGTGTTGCCCTGCGCGCTCTGATATTCCCACTTGAGCTTGTCGTCGCCGTAGCCCTGTGCCTTCAGCTCGGCGCGCACGCCGTCGCGGATCGCGTCGAGCGCCGGATGGTCGACGATCGACAGCACCTTGACGGTCTGTGCGTGCGCGGCGCCCGCCAGCGCGAGTGCGGCCGCGCCGGCCGTGATCGAGCGGATCGCGAAAGTCTTGAATCGCTTCATGGATGAGTCTCCCCCGTATTGTGTCGGTTCTGGATGATGGATTCCCGCCGCCGTCATGCGGGCGCCGCCGCGCATGCGACGCGCTGACGGCCGGCCCGTGCGCGCCCCGGGAAGGCGCGCAGCGGCGAACGCACGAGCATACCATTCCGCAGACCACCACCTGACTCCGTGCTTTCACGAAGGCGCCGGGGCGCGACAGGCCCCGGCGCGCCTCCAGGCGCGTGCGAAGCCCGGCCCGCAACGGTTCCCGCCGGCGTCCGGGCAACGCGTCGGTCGCCCTCGCGGCTTTACGTTATGCTGTCTGCCGACCCAGTCCACTCCATCGGAGCGCCCATGAAACGGGGAGTCCGTACCATCGCATGCGTGGCCGCCATGCTGGCGCCGCCGGGCGCGGCCTACGCGCTGACCGACGGCAATGCGCAATACGACGAGTGCATGCTCGGCGCGCTGCGCGACAGCCGCAACGGGGCGGCAGCCCAGCTGATCCAGCGCTCGTGCGACGCGCTGTACCGCAACAACGCGATGCTGCTGCCGCGCGAGCAGCGCTATCACGCGTGTGTCGTCCAGTCGCTGCCGGGCGTGCGCGACAACTACGCGATCCAGCAGATCATGGCGATCTGCTCGCGCCGCGGCGAAATGTGAGCCGGCGCTGAACGTCACGCGCCGCGCGGACGCCGGACGGTCGCGCCAATGAAAAAGGGCCTGCGCGATGCAGGCCCTCTTCATTCAGCGGTCCGACCGGTGTGCGGCGTTCAGAACGACGCGACCATCGAGCCCTTGAACTGCTTCTTGATGAACTCCTTCACTTCCGGCGACTGGTACGCCTTGACCAGCTTCTTCACCCACGGCTGATCCTTGTCCTTCGCGCGCACGGCGATCAGGTTCGCATACGGGCTCGTCAGCGATTCGAGCGCGATCGCGTCCTTGGTCGGCTGCAGGTTCGCGGCGAGCGCGTAGTTCGTGTTGATCACGGCCGCGTCGACGTCCGACAGCACGCGCGGCAGTTGCGCGGCGTCGAGTTCGGAGATCTTCAGCTTCTTCGGGTTCTCGGCGATGTCGAGCACCGTCGCGTTGTTGCCGCCCGTGCCCGCGCCGGCCTTCAGCTTGATCACGCCTTGCGTCTGCAGCAGCAGCAGCGCACGGTTCTCGTTCGACGGATCGTTCGGCACCGCGAGCTTCGCGCCTTGCGGCAGGTCCTTCAGCGACTTGAACTTCTTCGAGTACACGCCGATCGGCGAGATGTAGGTCAGGCCCGCGCTGACGATCTTGTAGCCGCGCTGCTTCACCTGGCTGTCGAGGTAGGGCTGGTGCTGGAAGCTGTTCGCGTCGAGGTCGCCCGAATCGAGCGCCGCGTTCGGCTGCACGTAGTCGTTGAACTCGATGACCTTCACGTTCAGGCCTTCCTTCTCCTTCGCGACCTTCTGCACGACCTGCCACACTTCCGCATCCGGGCCGGCGACCGTACCGACCTTGATGACCTTGTCTTCTGCGTGTGCGCCTGCCGACAGCGTCAGCGTGGCACCGGCGGCCAGCACGGAAAATACCTTCAGGAGACTGCGACGCTTCATCTGTTTCTCGCTTTCTTGCTTACTGGAAATAGGGCGCGATACGGGTATGCCCCGACTCGCAGGAAGGGGCAAATGGTGTCACAGGATCGGCGGGAAGTGAAATACATCCCGCTCATATGGGTATGCGCCGCAGCCATGCTGGCGGCGGATGCGCGGCTTGGCCGTTAGTTGCGTTTCCGGCTCGCGCATCCACGCGTCCGCGTCACGCCACCGTCGGCTGGCCAGCGCCCTTCGCATCGAATCCCGGTTCGCCGGCCTGTCGGCCAGCCTCGCGCGGCGACTGGCCGTCGGCGCCGCCGACCCGGAACGCGCCGACCGCATCGCGCAGCCGCGCCGCCTGTTCCTGAAGCGACGCGGCAGCCGCGGCGGCCTCCTCGACGAGCGCCGCGTTCTGCTGCGTCACCTGGTCCATCTGCGTGACCGCGCGCCCGACCTGCGTGATGCCGCTCGCCTGTTCCTCGGACGCGGCCGCGATCTCGCCCATGATGTCGGTCACGCGCGCGACGGCCTGCAGGATCTCGCCCATCGTCGTGCCGGCCTGGCCGACCAGCGTCGAGCCGTTGCGCACCCGCTCGACCGAGTCGACGATCAGCTCGCGGATCTCCTTCGAGGCCGTCGCGCTGCGCTGCGCGAGCGAACGCACTTCGCCCGCGACCACCGCGAAGCCGCGGCCCTGCTCGCCTGCCCGCGCGGCCTCGACCGCCGCGTTCAGCGCGAGGATGTTGGTCTGGAACGCGATGCCCTCGATCACGCCGATGATGTCGGCGATCTTGCGCGAGCTGTCGTCGATCTGGCCCATCGTGCCGATCACGCGGTTCACGACGTCGCTTCCCGTGCGCGCGATCTCCGATGCGTTGTTCGCGAGCCCGCTCGCCTGCCGCGCGTTGTCGGCGTTCTGCTTCACCGTCGCGGTGAGCTGCTCCATGCTCGCGGCCGTTTCTTCCAGCGAGGCGGCCTGCTCCTCGGTGCGCTGCGACAGGTCGTCGTTGCCGGCCGAGATCTGACGGCTCGCCGACGCGATCGATCCGGCCGACTGACGAATGCCGCCGATCGTCGCCTGCAACCGCGCCTGCATGTCGTGCATCGCGGCCATCATGCTCGTGCGGTCGCCCGCCCGCACGGGCACCCGCTGCGTCAGGTCGCCCTGCGCGATGCGCATCGCGAGCGCGGCCGCCTCGTCCGGCTCGCCGCCGAGGCTGTTGCGCACGTTGCGGATGATCACCAGCATCGCCGCGCTGATCACGAAGCCGATCACGAACACGACGGCCAGGTGGCCGAGCAGCGTCCGGTAGTAGATGGTGTCGATGTCCTTCAGGAACACGCCGCTCGAGATGTTCCAGTCCCACGGCGCGAAACGCGTGACGTAGCTGATCTTCGGCACGGCGGTCTCGCTGTGCGGCAGCCGCCCGCGATATTCGGCGAAACCGCTGCCGGTGGCCTTCGCCGCATTCAGGATCGTGACGAACAGCGGCTTGCCGTCCGGATCGAGATAATCGCCGACCTGCGTACCGACCAGCTTCGGCAGCGTCGGATGCATCAGCACGACCGGCTTCGAATCCATCACGAACACGTAGCCCGAATCGCCGTAGCGCATCGCGGCCAGGCTCGCGAGCGCATCGCGCTGCGCGTCGGCCTCGGGCAGCGCGCCGCTCTGCGCGAGCGCGTGATACGCCTTCACGATGCCGGCCGCCGAATCGACGAGATTCGCGATGCCCGCCTTGCGTTCGTCCAGCATCGTCGCGCGCGTCTCGTACGCGCTCCATGCGCCGACGCCCAGGAGACCGATCCATACCAGCGCAAGCGCGAGCCACAGCTTGCGGTTCAAACTCATTCTGCTCATCTGCGTGCCTTTGTCGATGTCGATGCGCACGCTGCGCGCAAACGGCCTGCCGCGCGCACACGGTGCCCTTTTATTTACGGCACCGAGGCTTACAACTTGAATACGCGTCGATGCGGCGAACCGCCGAACGGCGGCCCGGCGTTCGACACGCCGCGCCGCCTCGTCGCACTCCGCCAGGCAGCCTGCGACAGCCCGCGCCCGCTGTGCTAAAAAGACCGGCTGGCCGGCGCTCGAAGCGCCGGCCCCATTCCAGGGCCATCCATGTACGTCATCGACATCCACTACACCGCATCGCTCGAGCGCATCGACGATGCGCTCGAACGCCACCGCGCGTATCTGCAGCCGCTGTTCGACAAGGGCATCTTCATTGCGGCGGGGCCGAAGGTGCCGCGCGAAGGCGGCATGATCCTCGCGGCCCGCATCGATCGCGACGAGCTGGACGCGATCCTGAAGACCGATCCGTTCGTCACCGAGGGGCTCGCCACGTATCGCGTGACGGAATTCCGGATCACGCGCGCCGCCTCCGGCTTCAACGTACCCGCGCTGCCGTAACGCAACGCCCGCGCGGCGCGCGCGCAGGCCGACCCGCCGCCCGGCGGGCGGCGCATGCGAACGATGAACGGGGAGGAACGGCGTGACGAAGCGCAGCGGCCGTCACGCGATCGCCGGGCCGGGCGCCCGGCGGCAGGCGCTCAGCCGACCAGCAGCTTAAGGTCGTGGACCCACGGGGCGGGGCCCTGGCCGTCGCGCACGAACAGGCGCAGCTTGCCGTCGCGGTCGAACACGTAGCTCGCGGCGGTGTGATCCATCGTATAGCTGCCGGGGGTCTTGCCGGGCACCTTCGCGTAGTACACGCGAAAATCCTTCGTGATCTTCTTCAGCGCGGCTTCGTCGGCCGGCCGCAGCCCGACGAACGACGGATCGAATGCCGGCACGTACTGGCCGAGCAGCGCCGGCGTGTCGCGTTCCGGGTCGACGGTGACGAACAGCACCTGCACGCGCTTCGCCGCATCGGGCCCGAGCTGCTTCAGCGCCTCGGACAGCTCGGCCATCGTCGTCGGACACACGTCCGGGCAGTGCGTATAGCCGAAGAACATCACGACGGCCTTGCCCTTGAAGTCGGCGAGCGTGCGCACCTTGCCGGTCGTATCGGGCAGCGAGAAATCGTTGCCGAATTGCGTGTTGCCGGTGATGTCGAGATTCTGGAATTTCGGTGCGTTGTCGCATCCGGCGAGCAGCAGCGCTGCCGTGAATGCGCACGCGAGCATCCAGCCTTGGCGCGCGCGGCGCCCGAACCGTGAATGGAGCATTGCGTTCAAACCGTGCGGTTACACGCCGAGCAGCGGGCGTGCGTAGTGATCGACGAGCAGCGCGGCGAACAGCAGCGACAGGTAGACGATCGAGTAACGGAAGGCCTTGCGGGCGAGTTCGTCGGAATAGTCGCGATGGATCTTCCACGCATACGCGAGGAACACCGCGCCGAGCAGCACCGCGCTCGCCAGGTAGACGGCTCCGCTCATCCCGGAGATGAACGGCATCAGCGTGACCGCGAACAGGATCACTGTATACAGCAGGATGTGCAGCCGCGTGAATTTCTCGCCGTGCGTGACGGGCAGCATCGGCAGACCCGCGTTCTCGTAGTCCTTGCGGCGATACAGCGCGAGCACCCAGAAATGCGGCGGCGTCCAGACGAAGATGATCAGAACGAGGATCCACGCGTCGCCCGGCACCGCGCCCGTGACCGCGGCCCACCCGAGCGCCGGCGGCATCGCGCCCGACGCGCCGCCGATCACGATGTTCTGCGGGGTCATCGGCTTGAGCAGCAGCGTGTAGATCACGGCATAGCCGACGAACGTCGCGATCGTCAGCCACATCGTCAGCGGATTCGTGAACGTATAGAGGGTCCATGCGCCCAGGCTGCCGAGCACGGCCGAGAACAGCAGGATCTGCGGCGTCGTGATCTCGCCGCGCGCGGACGGGCGCCACGCGGTGCGGCGCATCATCGCGTCGATCTTCTGTTCGACGAGGCAGTTGATCGCGAACGCGGCGCCGGCCAGCAGCCAGATGCCGACCGTGCCGCCGATCAGCACACGCCACGGCACCATGCCCGGCGTCGCGAGGAACATGCCGATCACCGCGCAGAACACCGCGAGCTGCGTGACACGCGGCTTCGTCAGCGCCATGTACTGGGAAAAGCGGCTACCGGGCGATTGGGAGAGGGTGCTTTGCATGGGGACGGTCACGCCGGGGCGGCGTCGCGCGCGGGCTGCGCGACACGGCCGGGGCGGCTTGAAAGGATGCGAAAGTTTAACATGACGACGAGCAGCAGCAGGATCGCGGCGCCGCCGTTGTGCGCGACGGCGACCGGCAGCGGCCACTGCAGCACGATGTTGGTCAGGCCCGTGACGAACTGCAGCAGGACCACCAGCAGCACGCCGTTCGCGGGCCGCCGCAGCGATTCGAAGCGGCGCATCCGCAGCGCGAACGCCACCAGATACGCGACCACGACGAACGCGAAGGTACGGTGCGTCCAGTGGATCGCGACCAGCGCGTCCTGCGTGATCGCCTCGCCGTCCTTCGTCATCCCGAGCGCGCGCCACAGGTGGAAGCCGTGCTGGAAATCCATCGGCGGGATCCACTGGCCGTTGCAGGTCGGGAAATCGGTGCATGCGAGCACCGCGTAGTTGGTGCTCACCCAGCCGCCGAGCGCGATCTGCACGACCAGCAGCACGAGCGCCGCGAGCGCGGCCGCACGGTACCGCCCGGCCTCCGGATCGTACGACGGCAGCGGCGTCTGCCGCGCCGCGAGCCAGCCGAGCGTGCCGAGCAGCGTGAGGCCGAGCAGCAGGTGGATCGTGACGATCACCGGCTGCAGCTTCATCGTGACCGTCCACGCGCCGAACGCGCCCTGCACGAGGATCAGCAGCAGCAGGCTCGTCGGCCACCACGGCGACACGCGCAGCGGGCGCCGGCGCAGCCGCGCGGACCACGCGATCACGACCTGCGCGATGATCAGCACGCCGATCGCCATCGCGAAATAGCGGTGGATCATCTCGATCCACGCCTTCGTCATGCTGACCGGGCCCGTCGGCATCGCCTGGTGGGCGGCCGTGATCGCGGCGTGCGCGATGAACGGCGACGACGTGCCGTAGCAGCCGGGCCAGTCGGGGCAGCCGAGCCCCGAATCGGTCAGCCGCGTGAAGCCGCCGAACATCACCAGGTCGAGCGTCAGGAAGGTGGTGATCCACACCAGCTTGCGGAACTTGTTGTCGTCGGCCTTCACCCACACGTACGACAACGGCAGCAGTGCGATGCAGAAGCCGATCAGGCCGAGTTGCAGTAGATACGACATCGGTTATTGCCTCTCGTCTTGCCTTAGCCGATGCTCGACCACTTCAGCAGCTTCGTCACGTCGGACTTGATCTTGCTGGGGTTCGGATCCTTCGGGAAGCGCATCATCAGGTTGCCGTTCGGATCGACCATGTAGATGTGGTCGGTGTCCTTCGTGCCGGCGTCGGCCGGCAGCCACGCGGCCACGGCGGCCGGATCGGCGACGAGCCGGCGCGTGTCGGGATAGGCGTCCAGCACCTTCTGCGGCATCGCGCCCGCATCGCTGCGCAGCCACACCATCGTGATCCGGTGCCGCTCGCCCGCCTGCGTGACGCGGATCTGGCGCATGAAATAGAGCTTCTGCGCGCACGCTTCGTCGCATGCGCTGCTGTCGGTCATCACGAACAGCCACACGCCGCGCAGCGACGCGAGCGGCACGGCCTTGCCGGTTTCGTCGGTCACCTGCAGATCCGCCGGGATCGGGCGCTGCGGCTCGATCAGCGTGCCGTAGTTGGTCGACCCGCCCTTCGGCTTGATCACGTAGTAGGTGAAGTACGACGCGATCATCGGCGCGGCGCACACGAGACCCAGCAGCACGAGCATCCAGCGGCCGCGCTTGCGGGCCGCCGGCGAGATCGGCGCTGCGGCCGGACCCTGACGGGAAGATTGCATGGACAAATCAGACCTCTCGAAACGAACCCGCGGCGCCTGCGCCGCGTCCTGGCATGGCGCTCACGCGCCGGCCGACTTCTTCGCCGCGCGCCGCGCGGCATACAGGCCGAAGCCGAGCGCGGCCGCCGCCATCGCCCACCACTGAAACATGTAACCGTAATTGCGCTCGACGCCGGTTGTCGCCGCCGGCCAGTCGCGCACGAGCTTGTCGCCGTCGTCGCTCGTCTGCTGGATCACGAACGGCTGCAGCGGCAGCCCCGTTTCCTGCGCATACGCGGCGACGTCCAGGTTCTGCCGGATCTTCTGGTGCGCCGCCGACCCGCCTTCGCCGAGCTCGAACGCACGCGACGCGTCGGCGCGCGCGATGCCCACGATCTCGACGTCGCCCGCGGGCGTCGCGAACGGCTCGATCGCCGTGCGATCGGAGATATTGCGCGGCAGCCAGCCGCGGTTCACGAGCACGACGCCGCCGCCCGTGAGTTTAAACGGCATCACGACGTAAAAACCCGGCTGGTCGTTATACGGCCGATTGTCGAGAAACACCGCCTGCCCGGGCATGAAACGGCCCGTCGCACGCACGCGATGAAACTCGATCGACGCGAGCGACACCGGCTGCGCGCCGATCTCGACGGGCGCCGCCTGCTCGTAGCGCGCGATGCTCGCCTGCAGCGCCTCCTTCTGGTGCGCGCGGTCGCGTTGCCAGAAACCGAGACGGATCGTAACCGCGACGACGACGAGAATCAGCAGCGCGGGCAGCCAGCGAATCTTCATCATGCGGCCCGCCCGGCACCTGCGCGAAAGCGAAATGCGATAATTATCCCCTTCCTTTCGAATTGCCGTCGTCCGGTTCGTGCCATGCACATACTCGTTCCCATCGCCTTCGTCCTCATCATCGCCAGCATGGGCTCGGCGCTCTACTTCATGATGCACGACCGCGGCCACACGAAACGCATGGTCTGGTCGCTCGCCACCCGCGTCGGGCTGTCGGTCTCGCTGTTCGTGCTCATCCTGCTCGCGAACCGGATGGGCTGGATCCATTCGACCGGCCTGCCGATCGGGCGTTGACGCATTCGACCCGGCAGCCGTTGATGCGGCAGCCGCTGTGACATTTCGCCGCACGATCGCGACGCCATGCAAAAGCGCCGCCTGACTGAGTCGCGGCGGCGCCCGGGGGTGTCGACGGCGGCCGGGCCGCCCGGTCGACACCAATGAAAACGGCCCGCGCATCGCTGCGCGGGCCGTTTTTCCATTTACAGCCAGTAGACGACGACGTACAGGCCGAGCCAGACGACGTCGACGAAGTGCCAGTACCACGCGGCGCCTTCGAACGCGAAGTGGTGATCGGGCTTGAAGTGGCCGCGGATCATCCGCACCAGCACCACCGCGAGCATCGTGCCGCCGAGGAACACGTGGAAGCCGTGGAAGCCGGTCAGCAGGAAGAACGTCGAACCGTACACGCCCGAATTCAGCGTCAGGTTGAGTTCGTTGTACGCGTGGTAGTACTCGAAGCCCTGCAGGAACAGGAAGCAGATACCGAACGCGAGCGTCGCGGCCAGCCATGCGATCGCCTTCTTGCGATGGTCGTCACGCAGTGCGTGGTGCGAGATCGTCAGCGTCACGCCCGACGACAGCAGGAACGCCGTGTTCAGCGTCGGGATCGGCCACGGGCCCATCGTCTTGAAGTGACCGGCGAGCGCGGCGGGGCCTTCGTTCGGCCACACGGCCGAGAAATCCGGCCAGATCAGCTTGTAGTCGAGGCTGCCGAGCTGGTGCAGCGCGATCTCACGCGCGTAGAACAGCGCACCGAAGAATGCGCCGAAGAACATGACTTCCGAGAAGATGAACCAGCTCATGCTCCAGCGGTACGACTTGTCGACGTTCTTGCCGTAATGGCCGCCTTCCGATTCGGCGATCGCGTCGCCGAACCAGTGGTACAGCGTGAAGAGCAACCAGAGCAGGCCGAGCAGTGCCGTGAACGGCGCCCAGTCGTGACCGTTGATCCACAGCGCTGTCGATCCGAGCATGACCAGCAGGCCGGTGGCCGCGCTGATCGGATGCTGCGACGGATGCGGCACGAAATAGTACGGGGTCTGGTTTTGACCGCTCATGCTTGATTCTCCACTTCAGTCCAATTTGTGTACCGGAAACCGCTCCGGCTTTATTTCTTGCGCGGCGCGACCGCCACCGCTCATTCCCGCACGCGGCGCCTCGGCGCCGCGCCCTGCATTCCTTCCTCGCCGCGGGCCTCAGCCCACGACCGCACGCACGATCAGGATCAGCACGCCGATGAACACACCGGCCGCGATCAGCGCGACGATCAGCACGTGCAGCGGATTGAGCTGCGTCGCGTCGGCCTCCAGGTCGCGCCGCTTGCGCACCCCGAAGAACGACCACAGCACCGCTCTCAGCGCCTGGCCGAACGACCCGCCCCGCTTGACCTCCGTCATCGCCCCGCCTCCCTCGTCATGCGTCCGGCTTCGCCGCACCCTGCGCCGCGGTCTTGCTCGGCGCCGGTGCCGGCGTGGCCGGCGTATTCAGCTCGAAGAACGTGTACGACAGCGTGATCGTCTTCACGTCCTTCGGCAGTTTCGGATCGATCACGAACACCACCGGCATCTTGCGCGACTCGTTCGCGGCCAGCGTCTGCTGCGTAAAGCAAAAGCACTCGATCTTCTTGAAGAACTCCGTCGCCTGCTTCGGCGCGTAGCTCGGAATCGCCTGCGCCACGACCGGCCGGCCCTGCCCGTTCGTCACGTCGTACACGATCGTCGTCAGCTCGCCCGGATGCACGTCGAGGCTATTGTGCTCCGGCCTGAACCCGAGCGGCCCGCGCGCGTTCGCATCGAACTCCACCGACACCGTACGGCTGTAGTCGACCTGCGAGTTCTTCACCTCGCGCTCGCTGACGTCGCGCTGCACCAGGTTGTTGATGCCGGTGATCTGGCAGATCGCCCGATACATCGGGATCAGCGCGAAGCCGAAACCGAACATCAGCCCGGCGACGACGAACAGCTTCACCAGCATCGAACGATTGAACGCGCGATCGACGGCGCCTTCTTCCGGCTTCGACATACGACGACTTCCTCGCTACTGCGTCTGTTGCTGCATCAGTGAGTGGACAGCCACCACTGCTTGATCACGACACCCACAAAAAAAACGGCGGCGATGACGAGCAGGATGAGGCCGAGCCGCTTGTTGCCCGCGCGGATCTGCTCGGGCGTTCGTCTTTGTTGTGGATTCCGGTTCATCTGGCGCTTCGGGGTTCGGCACCCGCCGCTGCCCGCCTGCGCGGCAGGCAGCGGTCGGGCGCACTGTGAAACTTACTCGACGTGCGGCGGTTGCTCGAACGTGTGGAAGGGAGCCGGGCTCGGCACCGTCCACTCGAGGCCCGTCGCGCCATCCCACGGCTTGTCCGACGCCTTTTCCAGCTCGCCGCCGCCACGGTAGGCCGGCAGCGCGACCGCGAACAGGAAGTACACCTGCGCGAGGCCGAAGCCGAATGCGCCGATCGTCGCCACCTGGTTGAAGTCCGTGAACTGCGCCGGGTAATCCGCATAGCGGCGCGGCATGCCCGCGAGACCGACGAAGTGCATCGGGAAGAACGTCAGGTTGAAGAAGATCATCGACGCCCAGAAGTGGATCTTGCCGCGCGTCTCGTTGTACATCCAGCCCGTCCACTTCGGCGCCCAGTAGTACCAGCCCGAGAACAGCGCGAACAGCGAGCCCGCCACCAGCACGTAGTGGAAGTGCGCCACCACGAAGTAGGTGCCGTGATACTGGATGTCGAGCGGCGCCATCGCGAGCATCAGGCCCGTCAGGCCGCCGAACGTGAACACGAACAGGAAGCCGATCGCGAACAGCATCGGGGTTTCGAACGTCATCGAGCCGCGCCACATCGTCGCGAGCCAGTTGAACACCTTCACGCCGGTCGGCACCGCGATCAGCATCGTCGCGTACATGAAGAACAGCTGGCCGGTGACCGGCATGCCCGTCGCGAACATGTGGTGCGCCCAGACCATGAACGACAGGATCGCGATCGACGCCGTCGCGTACACCATCGAGCTGTAGCCGAACAGCGTCTTGCGCGCGAACGCCGGGATCACCTGCGACACGATCCCGAACGCCGGCAGAATCATGATGTACACCTCGGGGTGGCCGAAGAACCAGAAGATGTGCTGGTACATCACCGGATCGCCGCCGCCCGCCGCGTTGAAGAACGACGTGCCGAAGTGGCGGTCGAACAGCACCATCGTGATCGCGCCTGCCAGGACCGGCATCACGGCGATCAGCAGGTAGGCGGTGATCAGCCACGTCCACGCGAACATCGGCATCTTCATCAGCGTCATGCCCGGCGCGCGCATGTTCAGGATCGTCACGACGATGTTGATCCCGCCCATGATCGACGACGCGCCCATGATGTGCACCGCGAAGATCGCGAAGTCCATGCCCGGGCCCATCTGCGTCGACAGCGGCGCATACAGCGTCCAGCCGGCGGCCGTCGCGCCGCCCGGCGCGAAGAACGAGCCGACCAGCAGCACGGCCGCGACCGGCAGCAGCCAGAAGCTGAAGTTGTTCATCCGCGCGAACGCCATGTCGGATGCGCCGATCTGCAGCGGGATCATCCAGTTCGCGAAGCCGACGAACGCCGGCATGATCGCGCCGAACACCATGATCAGGCCGTGCATCGTCGTGAGTTCGTTGAAGAACTCCGGACGCATGATCTGCAGGCCCGGCTCGAACAGCTCGGCCCGGATCGCGAGCGCCATCACGCCGCCCGACAGGAACATGATGAACGAGAACAACAGGTACAGCGTACCGATGTCCTTGTGGTTGGTGGCGAACAGCCAGCGCCGCCAGCCATGCGGCATTTCGTGCGCGTGGTCGTCGTGCGCGTGGTCCGCGGCTACGTCGTGCCCGATGCTAGACATGAGAATCTCCTAATGCGAATACGTCGACTAACTCAGCGACACGTCAAGCCGCCGGACCGATCTCGACACGCCGGGCTTCCTTCGCGTCAGCCCCGCCCGTGATCGTTTCCGGTTTTTTGAGAATAATGTGGTCTTCCGCCACGCCTGCTGCCTTCAGCGCATCGCGCACGGCTTGCGCGCGATGCTTGGCCAGTTCGGCATTCGCGCCGGACGAGCCCGTCTGGTCGGTAAAGCCCGACAGCGCGAGCTTCGCGTCCGGATGTGCCTTCGCATAGTCGGCCGCGGCGGCGATCGCCGCCTTCGCGTCGGCCGGCAGCACGCTCTTGCCGGTCTCGAAGTAGATCGTCGACAGCGCGGTCGAAGCCGCCGGCTGCTCGGCTGCGCCCGACGCGGCCTGCTCCGGCGCCGAAGCCGCCTCGGCCGGCGCTGCCGCGCCTGCGGTGTCTTCCGGCATCTTGCCGTTGCGCGCGTCGGCCACTTGCTTCGGCTGCAGCAGGTCGTTCTTGTGGTTGCCCCACGAATTGCGCTCGTACGTGATGACCGAGGCGATGTCGAGATCCGACAGCGACGCCCACGACGGCATCGCGCCCTTGCCGTGCAGCACGCGCTCGACGTGGCCGGCGATCGGGCCGTTCACGATCGCGCTGCCGTCCATGGCCGGGAATGCGCCGAGGCCCTTGCCGTTCACCTGGTGGCAGGCCGCGCAGTTCGCCTTGTAGACGTCCTCGCCGTGCGCGACGAGTTCGGCCATCGTGTAGACCTTGTTCGGATCGACCGCCGCGCTGGCCAGCTTGGCCTTCTGCGCGGTCACCCACTTCGCGTAGTCGTCTTCCGACAGGACTTCGACGACGACCGGCATGTACGCGTGCTCCTTGCCGCACAGCTCGGTACAGAAACCGCGGAAGGTGCCGACCTTGTCGGCCTTGAACCACGTGTCGCGCACGAAGCCCGGGATCGCATCCTGCTTCACGCCGAACGCGGGCACGTACCACGAGTGGACGACGTCGTTCGCCGTCGTGATGATGCGGATCTTCTTGTTGACCGGCACGACGAGCGGGTTGTCGACTTCCTGCAGATAGGTGTCGGTGATCGGCGTCTTGCCCATCACTTCGTCGCGCGGGGTGCTGAGCGTCGACAGGAAGCCGATGCCCTCGCCCGGGCCCTTCACATAGTCGTAGCCCCACTTCCACTGGTAGCCGGTGACCTTGATCGTGAGATCCGCGTTCGTCGTGTCCTTCATCGCGACGACGGCCTTCGTCGCCGGCAGCGCCATCAGCACGACGATGATGAACGGCACGATCGTCCAGATGATTTCGACGGTCGTGCTTTCATGGAAATTGGCGGCCTTGTGGCCTTTGGATTTGCGGTGCGCGAAGATCGAATAGAACATCACGCCGAACACGCCGACGAAGATCACCGTACACAGGATCAGCATCATCGTGTGGAGATCGTAGAGCTCCTCGGCGATCTTCGTGACAGGCGGCTGAAAGTTGATCTCGTTGACGCGGGGGCCGCCCGGGCTATCACCGACCGCCAGGGCGGCACCGGCAAAGAGCAGTCCGCTGCATGCCAGCACACCCGTGAGGGCTCGCTTGATTGTTTTCATAGCATCCTTACCCAAAATTTCCATTCAAACCCTCCCCCCCGTCGCAAGCCGCCGGCCAGTACCGGCCCGGCGCCCGCGCCTCGTCAGCCGCAGCGCCTGAGCGACACGCGCAGTTCGTCGGCGAACTGCGCGCGCTTGTACTGCGCGAGATGCTGCCCGATTACGACGGTCTGCCCGCGCGATACCAGCCGAATCGGATCGCGTGGCGTCGCGCCCGGCTCGACCCGCACCCAGCGCGGGTTGAATTCGATCTGCGTGAGCCGATCCGCATCCATCCGTTCGATCACGAGCCGGTGCGGAAACAGCCTGATGCGCTCGTAATCGACCGCATGGCGAGCATAGATCGCAAATGCGACACCCACCGCCAGCAACTCGATTCCGGTGAAGGGCATGACGAGCCAGGCTCCACGCCACGTCAGCAATGCCGCGATCACCAGCGAAAAGCCCGCGAGCGACGCGTAAAACAGCACGAACTGGCGCGGCGACACCGAACAGTTGCGTTTGATCAGCCAGTCTTCGAGGACCGGCTCGCCGTTCGTCGTCTCCGCCAAAACCGTCGCTGCTTCCATCGCCGCCTCACGCGAATGGCATGCGATGCATGCCTGCATCGGACTCGCCGTCCCGTATTGCGGGGACCCCGGGATGACAAGCTGACGCATTATAGGCGGGTTCAATGGCATCCACAAGCAAGCGCCTATCGCCCCGCAAGCCAAGCGCGACAAGCTTTCCGGCCGTTTTTGGCGCCTATTCGACCCCGCTTTGCGCTGCTAATTTCAGACATAACAAAACCCCTCTTTACCGCTTTACCGATTCTTCGGACGACCTTTTCCGATGTCCTCGATACGCACGATCCCGTGCCCTTCGGCGGTCGTGCGCGGCACGGCCTTCCACGCGTGGCCGTAGATCACTTCGAAGGTCAGGGCAATCGTGCCGTCCGCGCGCCGGCGCGCCTCCAGCGCGTCGCCGAGGGCCGCGCGAAAGCGCCGCGTCGCGCGCTGCGGCGCGGCCCGGTCGAACGGGTAGGCGCCCCAGCGGCGCACGTCGGCCAGCAGGGAGTCGGGGGATTTGTAGGTGACGGTCAGCACTTCCTGATCCATCACGGGAATCTCGAAGCCGCTCTCGACGAGCATGTCGCCGAGGTCGTGCATGTCGACGAAATCGATCACGCGCGCGCCGGGCGGCGCGATGCCGAGCGCCGCCTCGGCGTCCGCGCAGGCCGCGCGCAGTTCGCGCAGCGTGTCGGGGCCGAGCGTGCTGAACATCAGCAGCCCGTTCACGCGCAGCACGCGCTGCCACTCGGGCAGCACCGCATCGGGGCGCGAATGCCAGTGGAGCGCGAGATTCGACCAGATCAGGTCGAACGCGCCGCCCGCGAACGGCAGCGCGGCGAAATCGGCCTGCGCGACGCGCGGGCCGCGCTGACCCAGCGCGCGGCCGAGCGAGGCCGGCAGCCAGCGGCGCCAGCTCGCCTGCTCGACCTCGCGCTGGCCGGCTCGCGCGAGCATCGCGCCGGACAGGTCGACGCCGAACACGGGCGCCTCCGGAAAGCGCGCGCGCAGCGCCGGCAGATCGTCGCCCGGGCCGCAGCCCGCGTCGAGCACCGCCGTGGGGCTCACCTTGATGTATTCGAGGCGCTCGTTCATCCGTTGCGCGATCTCGCGCGGCAGGAATGCGACCGCGTCGAAGGTGGCGGCGCGGCGATCGAAGATCCGCCGCAGGCGCCTTGCGTCATTGGCCGGACGGCCGGTTGAAGTCGAAGCTGGGGACATGTCGGGCACACTGGCGAAGAGCCCGAAGTATACTCGCTCGCCCCGCCTGCTTCATTGAAGCGGGGTGTCAGGAGTGTTGCGATGATCCGCCGTTCCGCTCCGCGCACGATGCGCGTCGTTTTGTCGCAGGTTCGCGTACTGGCCGTGCGCGTCGCCGCGGTCGCGCTGCCCAATCGCTGCGCACTGTGCGGCAATTTGTCACACACCTCGATTTGCGGTGCGTGCGACGCCGCGTACTGGAACGAGGCGCGGCTGCGCTGCGGCGTCTGCGCGTTGCCGCTGGGCGTCGGGCAGCCGCGTTCGCGCGCGCCCCGCGGCGCTCAGGCCGGCGCCGGCCGCGCGGCCGCGTACCGGTGCGACGCGTGCCGCACGGCGGCGCCGCCGTTCGACGCGACGCTCGCGCTGGCGGATTACCGCGCGCCGCTCGACGGGCTCGCGCGCGGCCTGAAGTTTCACGGCCGGCTCGCGCTCGGCGCCGAATTCGCGGCACGGCTCGCCCGGCTGATCGACGATACGCCCGGCGCCGGCGGCTTCGACCTGGTCGCGCCCGTGCCGCTGTCGCACCGGCGGCTGGTCGCGCGCGGCTACAACCAGGCGTGGGCGATCGCGCGTCCGCTCGCGCGGCGACTCGGCGTGCGCGCGGACGCGGCGCTGCTCGCCCGCGTCGCCGACACCGCGCCGCAGTCGCGGCTCGACCGGCTCGCCCGGCGCGACAACGTGATGGCGGCATTCGCGGTGGCGGGCGGCGTCGCCGGCCGCCATGTCGCGCTCGTCGACGACGTGATGACGTCCGGCGCGACGCTCGCGGCCGCCGCGCAGGCGCTGAAGGCGGCGGGCGCCGCGCGCGTGACGAATCTGGTTGCGCTGCGCACCGCCAGGGATTAATTAGATAGGAGGCCGGCCGCCGGAACGCGGCGCCGGCCGTCACGAACCGGCCGGCCGGGAACGCGCGCGCAACGCGCCGCCCCGGCCGGCCCAGCCAAACCGAAACATGTTCAACGTCGTTCTCGTCGCGCCCGAAATTCCGCCGAACACCGGCAACGTTATCCGCCTGTGCGCCAACACGGGCGCGCGCCTGCACCTGATCGAGCCGCTCGGCTTCCCGCTCGACGACGCGCGGATGCGGCGCGCCGGCCTCGACTATCACGAGTATGCGCAGATGCGCGTGCATCGCGACTGGGACGCGTTCGTCACGGCGGAAACGCCCGATCCCGCGCGCATGTTCGCGTTCACGACCCGCGGCTCGGGCCGCTTCCACGATCATGCGTTCCTGCCCAGCGACTGGTTCGTGTTCGGCTCGGAAACGCGCGGCCTGCCCGCCGAGCTGCTCGAGCGCTTTCCGGGCGAACAGCGCGTGCGGCTGCCGATGCGGCCGGACAACCGCAGCCTGAACCTGTCGAACACGGTCGCGGTGGTCGTGTTCGAAGCCTGGCGCCAGGCCGGCTTCGAAGGCGGCGCCTGACGCACGCGCCGCCCGCCGGCCGGCTCAGGCCTGCACGAGCCGCGCGCGATACAGGTCGTAAATGTCGGGGGAAAAGCACGCGAACACCACGCGTGCGAGGTTCGGCGCTTGGGGCAGCATGTCGGCGACGGTGCCGACCGCGATGCCGACGGCCTCTTCAGCCGGATAGCGGTAGATGCCGCAACTGATCGCCGGAAACGCGATCGACGTCGCCGCGACCTCCTCGGCCAGTTCGATCGCCCGCCGGTAGCAGGACGCGAGCAGGTCGGCCTCGCCGCGCCCGCCGCCGTACCACACGGGCCCGACGGCATGGATCACGTAGCGCGCCGGCAGCCCGTGCCCGCGCGTGAGCTTCGCGTCGCCCGTCGCGCAGCCGCCGAGCATGCGGCATTCGGCGAGCAGGCCGGGGCCGGCCGCCCGGTGGATCGCGCCGTCGACGCCGCCGCCGCCCAGCAGTGAACCGTTCGCGGCGTTGACGATCGCGTCGACCTCGAGCGTGGTGATGTCGACGACCTGTGCGTCGAGCGTAGTGGAACCGATCTGCAGCATGACACCCTCCCGGAGCGCCGGAGACCGTTCAAGCGTAGCGCGCTTCGACGCCGCGCGCCCGGCGGCGCTGCCCGGCGCTACTCGGCGCGCGCGTCGCGCCGCAGCAGGCCGCTGACGGCGTCGCGCGGCGCGATGCCGTCGAACAGCACGCCGCACACGGCTTCGGTGATCGGCATTTCGATCGACTGCGCGCGCGCGATCGCCAGCACGGCTTGCGCGCAGCGCACGCCTTCGGCCACGTGACCGAGGGCGGCGAGGATGTCGTCGAGCGTGCGGCCGGCCGCCAGTTGCAGGCCGACCGTGCGGTTGCGCGACAGGTCGCCCGTCGCGGTGAGGATCAGGTCGCCGAGGCCGGTGAGGCCCGTGAAGGTTTCCGCGCGGCCGCCGAGCGCGACGCCCAGCCGCGACATTTCGGCGAGCCCGCGCGTAATCAGCGCGGCCCGCGCGTTCAGCCCGAGGCCGAGGCCGTCGGCAATGCCGGTCGCGATCGCCAGCACGTTCTTCACCGCGCCGCCGACCTCGACGCCGACCACGTCGTCGCCCGTATAGATCCGCATCGCGCCGTGATGGAACGCGGCGAGCGTGCGCTCGCGGCAGGCGGCGGACGGGCTCGCCACCGTCAGCGCGACGGGCAGCGACAGCCCGACCTCCCGCGCGAAGCTTGGCCCCGACAGCACGCCGTTGCTGTGCTGTTCGGGCAACTCGGCCGCGATCACCTGATGCGGCAGCAGATGCGTGTCGGCCTCGAAGCCCTTGCAGACCCAGACGACGTGCGCGGGCACGCAGCCCGCGTCGCGCATCGCGCGACACAGCGTGCGCAGCCCGGCCACGGGCGCGGCGATCACGCACAGCGCATCGTCCGCGGCGCCATGCGCGAGCGCGGCGCCGAGATCGGCGTCGTAGCACAGCGCGTCGGGCAGCGCGATGCCGTCCAGATAGCGGGAATTCTCGTGCCGGGCCTGCAGCCCGGCGATGAGCGCGGCGTCGCGCGCCCACAGAAGCGTATCGTGCCGCGCGGCCAGATGGCCCGCGAGCGCGGTGCCCCAGGCACCGGCGCCGAGAACGGCTACTTTCATACCCAGCACCGGTCCGCGTTCAACGTCAGTTCAGCGTCGTGCCGTTCGGCGCGCCGGCGGCGGCGCCAGCCTGCTGCTGAAGCTGCGCGAGACGCTGCTCGTAGAGCGCCTGGAAGTTGATTTCCGCCAGATGGATCGGCGGGAAGCCCGCGCGCGTGATCGCATCGGCGATGTTCGAACGCAGGTACGGGAACAGGATCGTCGGGCAGGCGATGCCGACCAGCGGGTCGAGCTGTTCGTCCGGAATGTTGCGGATGTCGAAAATGCCGGCCTGCTTCGCTTCGATCAGGAACGCGACCTTGTCCTTCACCTTCGCGGTGACGGTACCCGACACGACGACTTCGAACACGCTTTCCGCGAGGCGGTCGGCCTTGACGTCGACTTCGACTTCAACCGACGGCATGTCCTGCTCGAGGAAGATCGCCGGCGAATTCGGCTGCTCGAGCGACATATCCTTCAGGTAGACGCGCTGGATGTTGAAGAACGGTTGGTTTTCGACGTCGGACATGGTGTTTCCCTAAAAATGGTGACGGAGCGGCCCGGCTTCTCGCCGGCCGCCACGGATGAATCCTGCGCGCTCAAGCCGCGGCGCGGCCGGCGGCCATTCTGCCCTAATCAGGCCGCTTGCAGAAGCGGTACGAGGCCGCCTTCGCGGTCGAGCTTCGACAGATCGTCGTAACCGCCGACGTGCGTGTCGCCGATATAGATCTGCGGCACCGTGCGGCGCCCCGTGCGCGTCATCATTTCCTCGCGGCGGGTCGGATCGCGGTCGATCAGCACCTTTTCGATCTGCTCGACGCCGCGCAGCTTCAGCAGGCGCTCGGCCTGAATGCAATACGGGCACACCTGCGTGCTGTACATGACAACCTTGTTCACTTCGCCACTCCTTGTTTGACGACCGGCATCCCGGCCTGCTGCCATGCGGCCACGCCGCCCTCGAGCACGTGCACCTCGGCGTAGCCCGCCGCCTCGACCTCGCGCGCCGCCTTCTGCGACTGCTGGCCGTTCTGGCACACGAGCAGCACGGGCGTGCTCTTGTTCTTCGCGACCTGCGCGATCTTCGCGCCGATCTCGCCCGCCGCGACCTGACGCGCCGACGGCAGGTGGCCGGCGGCGAAATCGGACGCGGCGCGCACGTCGATCACGACCGCGTTGCGGCGGTTGATGAGTTGCGTGGCCTCCGCGGCCGACAGGCCGCCACGGCCGCGGCGCAGCGCGGGCCAGGCCAGCAGGCCGCCGGATACCACCAGGATCGCGATGAGGGCCAGGTTCGTGTAATCGGTAAAGAACGTCACGGAATTCCGCCGGAAAAAGAGAAATCGGATAAGGACAATCCCGCCATTATAAAATAACCGTCTTGCGCGATGGCGGGCCCGGGTCGGGTCCCGCGCGACGCGCACCGCTTCCTTCACTACCGACCGCAAGATCCATGTACAAACTCGTTCTCATCCGCCACGGCGAATCGACGTGGAACAAGGAAAACCGCTTCACCGGCTGGGTCGACGTCGACCTGACCGAGCAGGGCCGCAACGAGGCCTACCAGGCCGGCGAATTGCTCAAGGAGGCCGGCTACACGTTCGACATCGCGTACACGTCGGTGCTCAAGCGCGCGATCCGCACGCTGTGGCACGTGCAGGACCGGATGGATCTCATGTACCTGCCGGTCGTCCACTCGTGGCGCCTGAACGAGCGTCACTACGGTGCGCTGTCGGGCCTGAACAAGGCGGAAACGGCCGCGAAGTTCGGCGACGACCAGGTGCTCGTCTGGCGCCGCAGCTACGACACGCCGCCGCCCGCGCTCGAGCCGACCGACGAGCGCGCGCCGTTCAACGACCCGCGCTACGCGAAGGTGCCGCGCGAGCAGCTGCCGCTCACCGAGTGCCTGAAGGACACCGTCGCGCGCGTGTTGCCGCTGTGGAACGAGTCGATCGCCCCGGCGGTCCGCGCCGGCAAGCAGGTGCTGATCGCCGCGCACGGCAACTCGCTGCGCGCGCTGATCAAGTACCTCGACGGCATCTCCGACGACGCTATCGTCGGGCTGAACATCCCGAACGGCGTGCCGCTCGTGTATGAGCTCGACGAGAACCTGAAGCCGATCAAGCACTATTACCTCGGCGACCAGGAAGCGATCGCGCAGGCGCAGGCCGCCGTCGCGAAACAGGGCAAGGCGGGCTGACGCCGCCAGGGCCGGGCGGGCCGCGCGAACCTTCGCGGCCCCGCCACTGTCGAATCCGCTTTCGAACCCGCTGCGTGTCCGGCGGTGCCCCGCCCCGCCGGCTCCGGGCCCCGTTCGACGCTTTTCGCGCCGTTCCACTGAGTCATCGGACGAACAGTTATACTTGTCCGCTACATCCCCGCTACCGCCACGCGCTTCCCGACCGCACCAGATCTCTATGCGAATGAAATTGAAGAACATCGGCCTGATTGCCGCGGGCCTCGCCACGGGCGTATTCGCCACGCTGCAGGTTTCCGCGTCGGCCGAGCAGACCGCCACCGCGCCGCTCCCCCTCGACCAGCTCCGCCTGTTCGCGGAAGTGTTCGGCCAGATCAAGCGCGAGTACGTCGAACCGGTCGACGACAAGAAGCTGCTGACGGCCGCGATCAAGGGCATGGTGTCGAGCCTCGACCCGCACTCGTCGTTCCTCGACAAGACCGACTATGACGAGCTGCAGGAACAGACGAAGGGCCGCTTCGCGGGTCTCGGCATCGAGATCTCGCAGGAAGACGGCCTCGTCAAGGTGATCTCGCCGATCGAAGATACCCCCGCGTTCCGCGCCGGCATCCGGCCGGGCGACCTGATCACGCGCATCAACGACAAGCCGGTGCGCGGCATGACGCTCGACAAGGCCGTGAAGCAGATGCGCGGCGAGCCGGGCACCAAGGTCACGCTGACGATCTTCCGCAAGAGCGACGACCGCACGTTCCCGGTCACCGTCACGCGCGCGATCATCAAGGTCCAGAGCGTGAAGATGAAGATCCTCGATCCGGGCTATGCGTACATCCGGATCACGAGCTTCCAGGAGCGCACGACGCCCGATCTCGCGCAGAAGCTGCAGGACATCGCACGCCAGCAGCCGAACCTGAAGGGCCTGGTCCTCGACCTGCGCAACAACGGCGGCGGCCTGCTGCAGAGCGCGGTCGGCGTGGCCGGCGCGTTCCTGCCGCCCGACTCCGTCGTGGTGTCGACCAACGGCCAGATCGCCGATTCGAAGCAGGTCTACCGCGATACGTACGACAATTACCGCCTGCCGTCCTTCGACGGCGATCCGCTGAAGAACCTGCCGCCGGTCTTCAAGACGGTGCCGATGATCGTGCTGACGAACGCCTATTCGGCGTCCGCGTCGGAAATCGTCGCCGGCGCGCTGCAGGATTCGAAGCGCGCGCAGATCATGGGCAAGACGACGTTCGGCAAGGGTTCGGTGCAGACGGTCCGCCCGATGACGGCCGACACCGCGCTGCGCCTGACCACCGCGTACTACTACACGCCGAGCGGCCGTTCGATCCAGAACAAGGGCATCACGCCGGACGTGCCGGTCGATCAGTACGCGGACGGCGATCCGGACGACGTGCTCGTGACGCGCGAGGTCGACTACTCGAACCACCTCGCGAACACGCAGGATCCGAACGAGAAGAAGGAACAGGAAGATCGCGAGCAGCGCCGGATGGATCAGCTGCGCATTCTCGAAGAGCAGAACGACAAGAAGACGCCGGAGCAGCGCCAGAAGGATCGCGATCGCAAGCCGATCGAATTCGGCAGCGCCGACGACTTCATGATGCAGCAGGCGCTCAACAAGCTCGAAGGCAAGCCGGTGCAGGAATCGAAGTCGCTGCTCGCCGAGAGCGCGACGAAGAGCCCGGCCAAGGCTGCCGCGGTGCCGAAGGCGTCGGGCGCCGGCGCGAAGCCGGCGGCCGCACCGAAGCCCGCGTCGGCACCGCAGTAAGCGCCGGCCGGCATCCGACGGGCCATCGCGGGAAGACCGCGATGGCCCGTTTTTCATGCGCGCCTAAAATAACGACACGTCCGCCCGCCTCGCCCACGACTCCCCATGAACGACGATCAACTCCTTCGCTACTCCCGTCACATCCTCGTCGAGGAAATCGGCATCGAGGCGCAGCAACGCTTTCTCGACGCGCATGCGATCGTCGTCGGCGCGGGCGGCCTCGGCTCGCCCGCCGCGATGTACCTCGCGGCATCGGGCGTCGGCGCGATCACGCTCGTCGACGCCGATACGGTCGACCTCACGAACCTGCAGCGGCAGATCCTGCATGCGACCGCATCGGTCGGCCGCAGCAAGGTCGAATCGGGGCGCGACGCGCTCGCGCAGCTGAACCCGGAAGTGAAGGTGGACGCGGTCGCGCAACGCGTCGACGATGCATGGCTCGACGCGCACGTGCCGCGCGCAACCGTCGTGCTCGACTGCACCGACAACTTCGCGACGCGCCACGCGATCAACCGCGCATGCGTCGCGCACGGCGTGCCGCTCGTGTCGGGCGCCGCGCTGCGTTTCGACGGCCAGATCAGTACATTCGATTTCCGCGATCCGGCCGCGCCCTGCTACGCCTGCGTATTCCCGGAGGACCAGCCGTTCGAGGAAGTCGCGTGCGCGACGATGGGCGTGTTCGCGCCGACGGTCGGGATCATCGGCACGATGCAGGCGGCCGAAGCGCTGCGCGTGATCGGCGGGATCGGCAAGACGCTCAGCGGGCGGCTGATGATGCTCGATTCGCTGCGGATGGAATGGACGACGATGAAGATCGCGCGCCAGGCCGACTGCCCCGTGTGCGGGGGCCGGCACTGACGCGCGGGCGGCGGCCCGCGCCGGGCGGCGCAGGCGCGACGGGCCGGCAGTGACGCCGCCTAGGCGGCGGCGTCCGCGCGCGGCTCGGCGACCGACAGGCGCTTCAGCGCCGCCTGCACTTCCTCCGGCTCGAACGCGGCCAGCACGTCGGCCGTCGGCTTCTCGAGCGCCTTCAGGTGTGCGCGCAGGATCTCCTGCTTCACGACGAGCAGCTGGCTCGGGTGCATCGAGAACTCGGTGAGCCCCATCCCGAGCAGCAGGCGCGTGAGCGCTGGATCGCCGGCCATCTCCCCGCACACCGACACGGATACGCCCGCGCGCTTCGCTTCGCGCAGCGTGTAGGCGATCAGGTGCAGCACGGCCGGATGCAGCGGGTCGTACAGGTGCGCGACCGCGTTGTCCGCGCGGTCGATCGCGAGCGTGTACTGGATCAGGTCGTTCGTGCCGATCGACAGGAAGTCGAAGCGCTTCAGGAACAGCGGCAGCGCGATCGCCGCGGCCGGAATCTCGATCATCGCGCCGATGCGCACGTTCGGGTCGTACGCGAGCCCCGCGTCGTCGAGCTGGCGCTTCGCCTCGCGGATCAGGTCGAGCGTCTGGTCGATCTCCTGCGCGTGCGCGAGCATCGGGATCAGGATCTTCACCTGGCCGAACGCGGACGCGCGCAGGATCGCGCGCAACTGCGTGAGGAACATCTGCGGCTCGGACAGGCTCCAGCGAATCGCGCGCAGGCCGAGCGCGGGATTCGGCGCCGTCTCGTAGCCCTCGTCGAGCGCTTCGAGCGGCTTGTCGGCGCCGACGTCGATCGTGCGGATCGTCACCGGCATGCCCTTCATCCACTCGACGGCGCGCTTGTACGCGGCGAACTGCTCCTCTTCCTCCGGCATCGCCTTCTGATGCATGAACAGGAACTCGGAACGGAACAGCCCGACGCCGACCGCGCCGGCCTCGACGGCCGCCTTCGCATCGTCGGGCAGCTCGATGTTCGCGTACAGCTCGATCTTGGTGCCGCACAACGTTTGCGTCGGCGAGAACTTCAAACGCTGCAGCTTGCGTTGCTCCAGCAGCTTCTCGGACTGCCGGTACGAATATTCCTCGAGAACGATCGGCGCCGGATCGACGATCACGATGCCCTGGTCGCCGTCGACGATGATCAGGTCGTCCTGGCGGATCAGCGCGCTTGCGTGCTGGACGCCGACCGCGGCCGGAATGCCGAGGCTGCGCGCGACGATCGCCGTGTGCGACGTGCGGCCGCCGAGATCGGTGACGAACGCCTGGAACGACTGGGTCTTGAACTGCATCATGTCGGCCGGCGCGATGTCGTGCGCGACGACGATCATTTCGTTCGTGCCGTTCGCGGCCGCGCGGTCGAGCGCCTGCGACGCCGACGGCGCGCCGGCGAGCGCCTTCAGCACGCGCTCGACCACCTGCTCGATGTCGGCCTTGCGCTCGCGCAGGTATTCGTCCTCGATGTCGTCGAAGTGACGCGTGAGCAGCTCGAGCTGCTCGGTGAGCGCCCACTCGACGTTGTAGCGGCGCGTACGGATCAGGTCGATGGTTTCCTGCACGAGCATCGCGTCGCTCAGGATCATCGCGTGCACGTCGATGAATGCGCCGACCTCGGTCGGGGTGTCGTCGGTCAGGTCGGCGCGCAGCGCCTCGAGTTCCCGATGCACGACGTCGAGCGCCGTGCGGAACCGCTCGACCTCGGCATCGATCTGGTTGGCCTCGACAAGGTAATGGGCGACGTCGAGCGCCGCCGGCGCGATCAGATACGCTCGACCGATCGCGATACCTCGTGAGACGGGAATGCCAAGCAGCGTGAAGGACACGCGCACCTCCTCTGTACAAGTAAAGCCGCGGCACACTGCTGCGATGCGCTTATGACCCCGGTTAGCGATTATAAATTCCGCGACTCCCTGCTGACTGCATGCACCGCAGCATTGCGCATTCCGCATCAATGCTGCCGGCGAAAAAAATGCCGCGAAATTCGCGGCATTCCGACTGGAATCGGCAACGATCCCACCCGGGGATCACTGGCCTTCGCCGAACTTGTCCGCGATCAGTTTCAGCAGCGCGTCCATCGCTTCCCGCTCGTCGGACCCTTCGGTCTCGATCGTCACGGTACTGCCGATGCCCGCCGCCAGCATCATGACCCCCATGATGCTCTTCGCATTGATCTTGCGCCCGTTGCGCGTCATCCAGACTTCCGACTGGAAGTTGCCGGCCAGTTGCGTAAGCTTGGCCGATGCGCGCGCATGGAGCCCCAGTTTATTGACGATGGTGGTTTCTTGTTGAAGCATGATTCTCGGTCGGGTCGGTCGGGACCGCCGGCGGCGCGCGTCGGCGGGTCGGTCTAAAACGAAACAACGGGTATCAGTGCGATTCGGTGCGCGCTTGCGGTTCGGGCGGAATCGGCGCGCACTGGCCGCAGCCGGTTTCGGTCGGTGGCGGCGGCGTGCCGGCCGCGACTTCGTGCACGCCCTTCGCCCCGCCGGACAGCGCCTTGTCGACCAGCTTGTCGAGCGGCACGGTGCGATAGCAGACGGCCCGCACGAGCATCGGCAGGTTGACGCCGGCCAGCACGCGCACGTTGTCGATCTTCGCCAGCTGGCCCGCGATGTTCGCGGGCGTCGCGCCGTACATGTCGGTCAGCACGACCACGCCGTTCTCTTCCTTGAGCCGCGCGAGTTCCGCGTGCGCGAACGCCATGACCTGGGTCGGGTCGCTGTCGGCCATTACGTCGATGCAGCCGATGCGGGCGGGCACGCCGCCATAGATGTGCGCGATGCAGTCCCGCAGCGCGGTGGCGAGCGGAGCGTGCGCGATGATCAGGATCCCGGCCATGTCAGATCGCTCCCGTCCGCCCCTGGCGGACCGACACCCCGCGGCGGGGCAACGAGCGTAGCGAGTGTGGGAGACGTTTCATGTTCAGCCTTGCGACAGTTTCGGGCCCGACCGCCGGGCCTTCGGTGCGCCGATCACGGCACCTGGCAGCGGGCATTGTAGCAGGCCGGTCGAGCTGCTCCGGCGACGGGGGACCTGCGCGGCCGCCGCCGGGGTTGCGCGGGAAACGGCCTAGGCGGCCGCACGCTCCAGCGCGTCGATGAACATCGCGGCGACGTCGAAGCCCGTCTGCTCCATGATCTCGCGGAAACACGTCGGGCTCGTCACGTTCACCTCGGTCAGCCAGTCGCCGATCGCATCGAGGCCGACCAGCAGCAGCCCGCGCGCCGCGAGCACGGGGCCGAGCGTCCGGGCGATCTCGCGATCGCGCTCGGTCAGCGGCTGCGCGACGCCGAGGCCGCCCGCCGCGAGATTGCCGCGCACCTCGCTGCCCTGCGGAATCCGCGCGAGCGAATACGGCACCGGCTCACCGGCAATCAACAGGATGCGCTTGTCGCCCGACTTGATCTCCGGAATGAACTTCTGGATCATCAGCGAACGCGTGCCGTCGTGGCCGAGCATCTCGATGATCGCGCCGAGGTTCATCCCGTCGGCCTTCACGCGGAACACGCCCATCCCGCCCATGCCGTCGAGCGGCTTCACGATCACGTCGCCGTGCTCGGCGTGGAACGCGCGCAGGCGCGTCGCATCGCGCGTGACGAGGGTCGGCGCGACGAATTGCGGGAATTCCCCGATCGCCAGCTTTTCCGAATGATCGCGGATCGACTGCGGCTTGTTGAACACGCGCGCGCCCGCACGCTCGGCCAGCTCGAGCATCCACGTGGCCGTCACGTATTCCATGTCGAACGGCGGATCCTTGCGCATCAGCACCGCGCCGAACGACGTCAGCGCACGGGATTCGTGCGCGGCCGCCTCGTACCACGGATGGCGGTGCAGGTCGGCCGTGTCGCCCACGATCGTCACGCGTTGCACGTCGGCCTCGACGCCCGAACCCGTCCACGCGAGCTGGTGCGGCTGGCACGCATAGACCGCGTGGCCGCGCCGCGCGGCCTCGGCCATCATCGCGTAGGTCGAATCCTTGTAGATCTTGAAGCGCTCGAGCGGGTCGGCGATAAAGAGAATGTCCATGAGGTCCTGTACGTAGCGAAGGTGCGTTACACCTGGATGGCTTCGGGATCGGTCTTTTCCAGTTCGATCGACGACGCGATCAGCGACAGCCGCGCGACGACACCATACATGTAGAACCGGTTCGGCGGTGCGGCGCCCGGCTTCGCGCCGGCATCCGGCAGCGCGGTGTGCTCGAAGCCGAGCGGCACGTAGTGCATGCCGGGCGCGTTCAGGTTCTGGTCGCGCTCGCGGCCGCCGTGCGTGCGGTAGAAACCGCCGACCACGTAGCGGTCGATCATGTACACGACGGGCTCCGCGACCTCGTCGCCGACGCGCTCGAACGTGTACACGCCTTCCTGCACGATCACGTCGCGCACCGCGAGGCCGGCCTTCGACTCGGCCATCTGCGCGCGCTCGGCCTTCGACAGGCGGCCGATCTCGGCCGCATCGTGCACGGTCATCACGCCGCGCCCGGCCGTGCCCGCGTCGGCCTTCACGACGACGTACGGCTTCTCGCTGATCCCGTATTCGCGGTACTTGCGCGCGATTTTCTTCAGCACGCCGTCGATCGCGTCGGCGAGCGCCTGCTCGCCTTCATGCGCCTGCCAGTCGACGCCTTCCACGTGCGCGAAATACGGATTCACCATCCACGGATCGACGCCGACCATCTTCGCGAACTTCTTCGCGACGTCGTCGTAGCAGGAGAAGTGCGTCGACTTGCGGCGCACGGCCCACCCCGCATGCAGCGGCGGCAGCAGGTACTGCTCGTGCAGGTTTTCCAGCACGGCCGGAATGCCGGCCGACAGGTCGTTGTTCAGCAGGATCGAGCACGGATCGAAATTCTTCAGGCCGAGGCGGCGCTGCGAACGCTCGAGCGGCTCGAGCACGATCTTCTGGCCGTCGGCCAGCGTGATCGGCGTCATGTCGGTGATGCTCGGGTCGAGCGAGCCGAAGCGCACGTTCAGGCCGGCCTGGCGCATGATCGTCGCGAGCCGCGCGACGTTTTCGAGGTAGAACGCGTTGCGGGTCGGCAGCTCGGGAATCACGAGCAGGTTCTTCGCGTCCGGGCAGATCTTCTCGATCGCGGCCATCGCGGCCTGCACGGCCAGCGGCAGCACTTCGGACGGCAGATTGTTGAACGCGCCGGGAAACAGGTTCGCGTCGACGGGCGCCAGCTTGAAGCCGGCGTTGCGCAGGTCAACCGAACAATAGAACGGCGGCGTATGTTCCTGCCATTCGAGCCTGAACCAGCGTTCGATCGCAGGCGTCGCGTCGAGGATCTTCTGCTCGAGTTCGAGCAGCGGACCGTTCAACGCGGTAACGAGGTGGGGAACCATGAATCACTCGCGAGCGGGAGAATGAAGATTGTAGAGCAATTGCCCCGCCCATTTGGGGATTGTTCCCGGCTTCGCAAGGGTTTGCGGGAAGTTTTCGGCTATTGACCCGATAGCGCGAAGGGTCATGCGCCGCGCCGGCCGACGGCGGAAGAAAAAAAACCCGCCGGGTGGGCGGGCCGAAGTCGCTGCGCTCATTCGTCGCGGGCGCCGTCGTTGCGGCGGCCCGCCATGCATCCTCTTTATTCGACATGCTCGCCGTGCAGGATCACGTCGAGGCCTTCGCGCTCCTCCTCTTCCGACACGCGCAGGCCCATCGTCAGGTCGATCAGCTTCAGCAGCACGAAGCTCAGCACGCCGCTGTAGACCAGCGTGATCAGCACGCCCTTCGCCTGCAGCAGCAGGCTGCCGTCGGCGCCGCCGATGTCCTTGACCGCGAACACGCCCGTCAGCAGCGCGCCCAGGATCCCGCCCACGCCGTGCACGCCGAACGCGTCGAGCGAATCGTCGTAGCCGAGCTTCGACTTGAGCCACGTCGCCGACCAGAAGCACACCACGCCGGCCGCGATGCCGATCACGAGCGCCCCCGCCACGCCGACGAAACCGGCCGCCGGCGTGATCGCGACGAGACCCGCGACCGCCCCCGACACGATGCCGAGCACCGACGGCTTGCCCTTCGCGATCCATTCGGCAAACATCCAGCCGAGCGCCGCGCAGGCCGTCGCGACTTGCGTCGTCAGCATCGCGAAGCCGGCACGGCCGTCGGCGGCAACCGCCGAGCCCGCGTTGAAGCCGAACCAGCCGAACCACAGCATCGAACCGCCGATCATCGTCAGCACGAGGTTGTGCGGCGCCATCGATTCACGGCCGTAGCCGACGCGCTTGCCGAGCACCAGGCACGACATCAGGCCCGCGATACCGGCGTTGATGTGCACGACGGTGCCGCCCGCGAAGTCGAGCACGCCGTCCGACGACAGCCAGCCGGTCGGCTCCCACACCATGTGCGCGATCGGCACATAGACGATCAGCGACCAGAGCGTCATGAACACGAGCATCGCCGAGAACTTCATGCGGTCGGCGAACGCGCCGCAGATCAGCGCCGGCGTGATGATCGCGAACGTCATCTGGTAGACGAAGTAGACCGATTCCGGGATCGTCGGCGCGAGATGGCTGACGGTCAGCGTCGTGGCCTTGTCGCCGTGGATGTAGTTCATCCCGTGCAGGAACGCGCGCGACAGGCCGCCGATGAAGCCGTTGCCCGGCGTGAACGCGAGGCTGTAGCCGACCACCGTCCACAGCACCGTGATCAGCGCGGTGATCGCGAAGCTCTGCATCACGGTCGCGAGCACGTTCTTCTTGCGGACCATGCCGGCGTAGAACAGCGCGAGGCCGGGGATCGTCATGAACAGCACGAGCGCGGTGGAGGTCAGCATCCACGCGGTGTCGCCTGAGTTGATCTTCGACGAATCGACCGAGAACGGCGCGGTCGGCGCAGCGGGGGCGGCCGGCGCGGACGCGGCGGCGGCGGCCGAGGCGTCGGCGGCGCCCGAGGCCGGTGCGGCCGCGGCCGCGGCGGAGGCGTCCGTGGCAGCCGGGGCCGACGCGGCAGGCGCCGCGGCGGACGATGCATCGGAAGCCGTGGCGGCGGGTGCGGACGCAGCCGCGGCGGACGCCGCGTCGTCTGCAAGCGCGGGGCCGACGCCGGCCGCGATCAGCGAGCCGGCCATCAGCAGGGACATCAGAAGTTTGCGCATCTTGGGTTTCCTCTTGTCGCTTGTCTTGTCTGTTCTGTTACAGCGCGTCTGCGCCCGTCTCCCCGGTGCGAATCCGGATCACCTGCTCGATCGGCGTGACGAAAATCTTGCCGTCGCCGATCTTGCCGGTGCGCGCGGCCCGCTCGATCGCCTCGACCGCCTGGTCGACGAGATCGTCGGACACGGCCGCCTCGATCTTCATCTTCGGCAGGAAATCGACCACGTATTCGGCGCCGCGGTACAGTTCGGTATGCCCCTTCTGGCGCCCGAACCCTTTCACCTCCGTCACCGTGATACCCGAGACGCCAAGCGCCGACAGCGCCTCGCGCGTCTCATCGAGCTTGAACGGCTTGATGATTGCGGTAATCAGTTTCATGAAGTCCTCTCGCTGGGTTGTCCCGTCGAATTGGTTGGAATGATGTAACGGTCTCTTCTCAGCAACTCGCATGCCATGTTGGCCCGAGCACCGTTTCGAAAGGCTCCGGAACGGGGTCGCATCCCGTGATGTAAGGTGCGGAAGCCCGGCCGAATGGCCAACATGGCCCGGTTTGCTGGCGCGGCGAAAGGATCGTTGCTAGAGTGCACGCACGTCCCGGAATGCCGGGGCATTCACCCATGCGGGCGCCATGCCCGGAATTCGCGCTCCCGGCGCACCATTTCCGGTCATGCGTGCATCATGGGCACGTACGCAACTGAAGATGCACAGTTTTTGTGCAAGGAAGGGGAATCACATGAAGCAACCCAGCGACGTTTTCAACGACCTGCAGTCGCGCGTCAGCGATCTGCTGAAAAACTCGCCGGCCAGGGACGTCGAGCGCAACGTGAAGGCCATGCTGTCGCAAGGCTTCTCGAAACTCGATCTCGTCACCCGCGAGGAATTCGACACGCAGGCCCAGGTGCTCGCCCGCACCCGCGTGCGCCTCGAGGAACTCGAAAAGCGCGTCGCGGAACTCGAGCAGAAGCTCTCCGCGCCGCAGGCCTGACGCCCCACCCGGTCGCAAGGTCCGGGCGCGGGCCGCCTCGCGCGGCCCGCGCCCGCCGCCCCACCGTCGCCCGTCGTTCTTCGCAGCACCCTCGTTCTTCGCAGTCCGTCGTTCCGCAGTCTCTCGTTCTTTCCCCGCGCCACGCCGGCAAGCGCGCACCGATTCCTCCGATTCCCGCGGCACGCGGCCCGTACGGCCGTCGCCTGTCCGCCCCGTTTGCAGGAGCCTCGCCATGTCGCTCGCCGTGGTTCGCAGTCGCGCGCCCGCTTCCGGCCGCGCGCCGGACGTCACCGTCGAAGTCCATCTCGCCAACGGGTTGCCGTCGTTCTCGATCGTCGGCCTGCCCGATCTCGAAGTCCGCGAAAGCCGCGAGCGCGTGCGCGCCGCGCTGCAGAACTGCGGCTTCGAATTCCCGGTGCGCCGCATCACCGTCAACCTCGCGCCCGCCGACCTGCCGAAGGAATCGGGCCGGTTCGACCTGCCGATCGCGCTCGGCATCCTCGCCGCGAACGGCCAGATCCCGGCCGACGCGCTGGCCGGCCGCGAATTTGCCGGCGAACTGTCGCTGACCGGCGCGCTGCGGCCGATGCGCGGCGCGTTCGCGATGGCGTGCGGCGTCGCACGGGACGGGCAGGTCGCGGATAGCGGCGCGGCTTCCGGTTCGAACGCCGACGCCCTTTCCGGCTCAGGCGCCGGCGGCCTCGAGGCCGGCCCGCGCGCCGCCGCGTCGAACGCCCCCGAGCTGTACCTGCCGCTAGCCAGCGCTGCCGAGGCCGCGCTCGTGCCCGGCGTCACCGTGTTCGGCGCGCCCGACCTGCCCGCGCTGTGCGCGCACCTTGCCGGCGCACCGGACGCCCGCCTCGCGCCGGTCGCGGCGCCCTGCCTCGACGGGCTGCCCGCCCCGGCCGCCCCGGATCTCGCCGACGTGGTGGGCCAGCGCGGCGCGCGCCGCGCACTGGAAGTCGCGGCGGCGGGCGGCCACCACATGCTGATGGTCGGGCCGCCTGGCGCCGGGAAGTCGATGCTGGCCGCCCGGCTGCCGGGGCTGCTGCCGCCGCTGACCGACGACGAGGCGCTGACGTCGGCCGCGCTCCTGTCCGCGAGCCGGCTCGGCTTCTCGCCCGCGCAGTGGCGCCGCCGGCCGTTCCGCGCACCGCATCATTCGTCGAGCGCCGCCGCGCTGGTCGGCGGCCGCAACCCGCCGCAGCCGGGCGAAATCACGCTCGCGCACCTCGGCGTGCTGTTCCTCGACGAACTGCCCGAATTCGACCGGCACGTGCTGGAGATGCTGCGCGAGCCGCTGGAGGCCGGCCGCATCACGATCTCGCGCGCGGCCCAGCAGGCCGACTTTCCGGCCGCGTGCCAGCTGATCGCCGCGATGAACCCGTGCCCGTGCGGCTGGCACGGCGATCCGTCCGGGCGCTGCCGCTGCTCGCCGGACGTCGCCGCGCGCTACCTGCGCAAGCTGTCGGGGCCGCTCGTCGACCGCATCGACATCCAGATCGACCTGCCCGCGCTGTCGCCGGCCGAGCTGGCGACGCGCACGTCGGCACCCGGCGAACCGAGCGCCGCGGTGGCCGCGCGGGTCGCGCAGGCGCGCGCGCTGCAGCTCGGCCGGCAGGGCAAGACGAATCACATGCTGAGCGGCCGCGAGACCGACGATCTGTGCCGGCCGACCGACGAAGGCGAACGGCTGCTGCGCGAGGCCGGCGAGCGCTTCGGCTGGTCGGCGCGCGCGTATTACCGCGTGCTGAAGGTCGCGCGGACGATCGCCGACCTGGCCGGCGACCCGTGGCCGACGGCCGCGCAGATCGCCGAGGCAATCCGCTACCGGCGTGTGCTCACGGCGCTCTGAGCGCCTTCCGAGGACAAAATCCGCCTGTCAAGACTTGACTTATTCACAATTCCCCGAATCCGGCATCGGATCGCGGCACGCCGCGACCTTTGCGCCGAGGAATGCGTATCCCTCTGTTTTAATTGACTTTTCTCAACGCACGCGCAGGCGACCAAACACGCCGAACGGCCGTCCCGCGCGGCTCAGCGGGAAATTCCGGCCACTTTTCAACAAAGTTATCCACATGCGCTGTGGATAGCCGAAAAATCCCCGCAAAATCCGGCGATTAGCGCCGAAAGCTGCGAACGAACTTTCAGTTGTCACGGTGTGCGCAGGCGCCGTCAATCGAGCTTGAACGAGCCGAAAAACTGGTCGAGCTGCTCCTGGGCGAGCGGCCCGTCGGCGATCACGACCGCCTGGTACGCGTGCCGGCCGCGCGCGGCAAGCCGCGCGACGATCGTCTTGCGGGCGCGATCGCCGCCGGCAGCCGCGCCCGCGATGCGCAGCTCGAGCCCGCTCACCGCGCCGCCGGCCTTCAGCGGCACGGGCACCGACGCGGTCTGCGGCGCGCCGTCCAGATTGCGGGACAACCCGGCGCGCAGGAACTCGAGCGCGGCGCGGCGCGTGTCGTCGCGGTCGTCGGGCAGCGTCAGCGTACCGACCGCGAACACCGCGCCGTCGACGTGCGCCGCCTGCATCCGCATCGGCAGCGACGCGCCGCCAAGCGCCACCGGCTGCTCCTCGACGGTCGGCTTCGCCGGCAGGTCGACGGTATAGCCGGCGTCGTTGTGCAGCGTGCGCCAGTCGTACGACGGCGAACACGCGGCCAGCGCGACGCTCGCGCACGCGAGCGCGGCGAAGTGTCGCAGCGGACGATAAAGGGGGCGCAACGAATCGATGACTTCCTTCGGCATGGCGTGGATCGGGCAGGCAAATCGGGCATTATCCGCCGAACGGGACGATCGGGAGGCGTGGCCGCCGCCGGTGCGCACGCCGCATTCGCGCTAAAATAACCGCCGAATTTCGACATCCTTTGCATCGACCCGCGTCATCGACCGACTCCGAGAGCACCAGATGAACACCACGCCTCCCGCCCGGCGCAGCGCCGGACCCGCCCGCTACATCGTCGCGGCCGCCATCGTCGCGGCTGTCGCTGTAGCCGGCTTCTTCGCGTTCAACGGCAAGTCCACCGTGCCGGATGCGACCTTCACGCTGCTGTCCGGCCAGAAGGTCTCGACCGCAGGCGACCTGAAAGGCAAGGTCTACCTCGTGAACTTCTGGGCGACGAGCTGCGCGACCTGCATGCAGGAAATGCCGCAGATGGTCGACACCTACAACCGCTTCAAGGGCCAGGGGCTGGAATTCGTCGCGGTCGCGATGAACTACGATCCGCCGATGTACGTCGCGAACTACGCGCAGACGCGCCAGTTGCCGTTCAAGGTCGCGCTCGACGACGGCAGCGTCGCGAAGCAGTTCGGCAACGTGCAGCTCACGCCGACGACCTTCGTCGTCGACAAGGACGGCAAGATCCTGAAGCGCTACGTCGGCGCCCCGCAGTTCGCGGAACTCGACGCGCTGCTCAAGAAGGCGCTCGGCGGCAACGCGGCCTGAGCGCCGCACGAACCGCCGGCAAGGGCGCACGCCGCGCCCTTCGCCGCACGACGGACCGCCCGGCCGGACACCCCGGCTTCGCGGTCCGTTTGCTTTTCAGCGCTCGGTATCGCCTTTGGCCGACAGCCCGTAGCGCTTCATCTTCTCGTATAGCGTCGCCTTGCCGACGTGCAGCCGGTCGGCCGTCGCGGCGACCGCGCCGCCCGTCTGGTTGAGCGCCTCGGCGATCACCGCGCGCTCGAACTGCTCGATGCGCTCCTTCAGCGTCTGCTCGTGGTCGGCCTCGTCGCCGCCCGCGTCCGTCTCCTGCGGCATGTCGGCCACGCCGAGCACGAAGCGGTCGGCTGCATTGCGCAGCTCGCGCACGTTGCCGGGCCAGTCGCGCTGCATCAGGCTCGCGCGCTGCCGGTCGGTCAGCACCGGCGCGGGCCGCGCGTAGCGCACCGCCGCATCCAGCATGAAGTGCTCGAACAGCGGCACGATGTCCTCGCGGCGCTCGGCGAGCGGCGGCAGCGCGATGGTCACGACGTTCAGCCGGTACAGCAGGTCGCGACGGAACGTGCCGGCCGCGACGAGCTCGCTCATGTCGCCCTTCGCGGCCGCGACGACGCGGCAGTTCACGCGGATCGGCTGGTTCGAGCCGAGCCGCTCCAGCACGCCGTCCTGCAGCACGCGCAGCAGCTTCACCTGCAGCGCGAGCGGCATGCTTTCGATTTCGTCGAGGAACAGCGTGCCGCCCGACGCGTATTCGAGCTTGCCGACGCGGCGCTTCGCGGCGCCGGTGAACGCGCCCGGCTCGTAGCCGAACATCTCCGACTCGAACATCGGCTCGGGCAGCGCGCCGCAATTGACCGCGATGAACGGCTTCTCGCGGCGCGGCGACAGTTCGTGCAGGCTGCGCGCGATCAGCTCCTTGCCGGCGCCCGTGTCGCCGTTGATCAGCACCGATGCGTCAGTGGGCGCGACGTTCGCGATCAGCTTGCGCACCTGTTCGATCGCGGGACTGCGGCCGATGATGCGCGGCGCGACGATGTTCTGCCCGGCCAGTTCGCGCCGCAGCGCGTGATTCTCGAGCACGAGCTCGCGACGCTCGAGCGCGCGGCGCACCGTCTCGATCAGGCGCTCGGCCGGGAACGGCTTCTCGATGAAGTCGTACGCGCCGTCGCGCATCGCCTGCACGGCCATCGAGATGTCGCCGTGCCCGGTGACGAGGATCACGGGCACGTCGGGCACGCGCTCGCGGCACTGCGCGAGCAGGTCGAGCCCGCTCGCGCCGGGCAGCCGGATGTCGCTGACGATCGCGCCGGCGGTATCGGCGACGATCGCCTTCTCGGCCGCTTCGGCCGACTCGAAGCCGGCCACGTCGAAGCCCGCCAGCTGGAGGCTCTGCACGCTGGCCCGGCGAACGAGCGCATCGTCTTCGATATAGATCACTTGCAGCCGGTTGGCCATCGTACTCACTTGCTCCTGACGGGCCGCGCGGCGCTGGCGCGCGCGGCTGCGTTGATGCCGGTCGGGCGCCGACCGGGCCTAGTGCGAGCCCGCCGGCTCGGACACGGAGTCCGGATGATGCGTGCGGGCGCGCCGCAGCGTCAAGACGAACAGCGCGCCGCCCGCGGGCGCGTTGCGCGCGGTCAGCGCCCCGCCCGCGTCGCTCGCGATCGACGACGAGATCGCGAGGCCGAGCCCGAGCCCGCGCCCCATTTCCTTGGTCGTGAAGAACGGCTCGAACAGCCGCGGCAGCAGGTCGGGCGCAATGCCGGGCCCGTTGTCGCGCACCTCGATCGCGAGCGTCGCCGCCGACACCGCGATCGTCACCTCGATGGCCGGCGACGCGACGCCCGCGACCGCGTCGAGCGCGTTGCCGAGCAGGTTGATCAGCACCTGTTCGAGGCGCAGATCCTCGCAGCGGGCGACGAGCGCCGGATAGTCGCGCGCCAGATCGAGCGGCGTGCTCCGTTGCCCGTCATGCGCGGCCGCGTCCTGCAGCGTCAGCGTGAGCGCGACGCCGCGCAGGCGCTCGTCGAGCAGCGACAGCACGCTGCGCAGCGCGCGCACGACGAGCGCCTGCTCGTTGCGCGGCTTCGCACGGCCGACGAACAGCTTCAGCTGGTTCGTGATCTTGCCCATCCGCTCGGTGAGCGCGGCGATCGCCTCGAGGTTCTCGCGCGCGGCCGCCTGTTCGCCGCGATCGAGCAGCACGCGCGTGTTGTCCGAGAAGCTGCGCAGCGCCGCGAGCGGCTGGTTCAGTTCGTGCGTGATGCCGGCCGCCATCTGGCCGAGCGCGGCGAGCTTGCTCGCCTGGATCAGTTCGTCGTGCGCGGCGCGCAGCTCCTGCTCCGCGCGGATCCGGTCGCCGACTTCCTTCTGCAACTGCTCGTTCGCTTCCGACAGATCGGCCGTGCGCTCCTCGACACGCCGGTTCAGCTCCGCATAGGCCTGCTGCAGCAGCGCGCGGCCGCGGATCATTTCGCGCACGCGCGCACGCCGCATCCGCCAGTAGAACGCGAGCAGCGCGGCAGACACGAAGCCGAACCCCGTGACGATCGTCGCATTGCGCGCATCGGCGTCGACCGGCGCGATCGGCGCGAGCGTGACGAGCAGCCAGTCGGGCTCGCCGATCCGGCGCTTGCTGGCCAGGAAGCGCGGCGCGCGCAGGCCGGGGCCCGCGCCTGCGCCGGCCGAGCCGAGGCGCACGATCTCCGCATCGGGGCCGAGCACCTGTTCGACCCGCAGCGGCAGCGGCGTGACGGGCTGCTGCGCGTACTGGCGCGTCTCGTAGATCGACGCGGCGACGGGCCCCGTCAACGGGCGCAGCGTGTGGTACTTCCACGCGGGCACCGACGACAGGAACACGACGCCGTGATCGTCCGCGACGACGAGCGGCTCCGACGCATCGGCGCCCTGGAACCATTCGAGGTTCAGCTTGACGACGACGACGCCCGCGATCCTGCCGTCTCGCCACACCGGTTGCGAGATGTAGTAGCCGGGATCGCGCGAGATCGTGCCGATTCCGAAGAAGCGGCCGACGTTGCCTTTCATCGCGTCGAGGAAATACGGGCGGAAGCGGTATTCGATCCCGACGAAGCTGTCGGGCGCGCGCCAGTTGCTGGCGGCGACGCACAGGCCGTCCGCGCCGATCACGTAGGTGACGGTTGCGTGCGCGTGTTCGTTGAGGTCCTCGAGATAGCGGTTGACGCGCGCGGTGTAGTCGGCGCGCGTCGGCTCGGCGAGCAGGTCCTGCACGTACGGGTGGCTGCCGAGCAGATAGGGCAGCGATTCGTAGCGGTCGAGCGTGCTCTTGAGCGCGTTGGTGGTGCGGTCGACCCGCACCGCGGCGTTGCGCTGCAGCTCGGCGACGCCGCGCCGCCAGGTGATCGTCCACGTCAGCGTGCACGCCGCGGCGAGCGCGGCGGCAAGCACGACGAGAATGAGCAGGCGGCGCGTCACGGTCGAGGCTTCCTGACGATGCGGATCGCCTATTGTGTCATAGGCCCCCGCATCCACGCCCCGGCCGCCGCGGGCCGCGCCGCCGGCTGGCGGGGCCGCCGCCTGCTCCTTCATGATGTCAGACGCCGGCCGTCTCGGTCGCCGCGACCTCGCCGCCGCCCGTCAGCGCCTGGCGCAGCTTGTTGCGGTCGAGCTCCTTCTCCCAGGCCGACACGACGACCGTCGCGACGCCGTTGCCGACGATGTTGGTCAGCGCGCGGCATTCGCTCATGAAGCGGTCGATGCCGAGGATCAGCACCATGCCCGACAGCGGGATCGTCGGCACGACGGCCAGCGTCGCGGCGAGCGTGATGAAGCCCGCGCCCGTCACGCCGCTCGCGCCCTTCGACGTCAGCATCGCGACCGCCAGCAGCGTGAGCTGCTGCATCCACGTCAGTTCGATGTTGGTCGCCTGGGCGATGAACAGCACGGCCATCGTCATGTAGATGTTGGTGCCGTCCAGGTTGAACGAATAGCCGGTCGGCACGACGAGGCCGACGACCGAACGCGAGCAGCCGGCCTTCTCGAGCTTTTCCATCAGCTGCGGCAGCGCGGCTTCCGACGAGCTCGTGCCGAGCACGATCAGCAGCTCTTCCTTGATGTAGGAAACGAAGCGGATGATCGAGAAGCCCGTGAAGCGCGCGATCGTGCCGAGCACGACGAGCACGAACACGACCGACGTCAGGTAGAACGTGCCGATCAGCTTGAGCAGCGGCACCAGCGAGCCGACGCCGTACTTGCCGATCGTGAACGCCATCGCGCCGAACGCGCCGATCGGCGCCAGCTTCGTGACGATGTGCACGATGCCGAACAGCACGCGCGTGAGGCCGTCGATGAAATCGGTCACGACCTTGCCGCGCTCGCCGAGGTGCGCGAGCACGCTGCCGAACAGCAGCGCGATCAGCAGGATCTGCAGGATCTCGCCCTGCGCGAACGCATCGACCATCGTGTTCGGGATGATGTGCATCAGGAAGTCGACCGTCGACTGCCCGTGCGCCTTCGCCGCGTACGACGCGACGGCCTTGCCGTCGAGCGTCGCCGGATCGATGTTGAAGCCGACGCCCGGACGCAGGATGTGCGTGGCCGCGAGGCCGAGCACCAGCGCGAAGGTCGACACGATCTCGAAGTACAGCAGCGCCTTGCCGCCGACGCGGCCCACCTTCTTCATGTCCTCCATGCCGGCGATGCCCGTGACGACCGTACAGAAGATGATCGGGCCGATCACCATCTTGATCAGCTTGATGAACCCGTCGCCGAGCGGCTTCATGTCGGTGGCGAGCGCCGGATAGTAGTGGCCGAGGATCACGCCGACGATGATGGCGAAGATCACCTGCACATAGAGCACTTTGTAGAAGGGTTTCTTCTTCACGATGGTTCCTGCTGAAGGGTAGATGAGCCGATGGAAACGGCGTCACGCGCGCGGGCGAATGCCAGGGGAAGAATCACTCGCCCGCGCGGCTGCCGTGCCGCAACAAGCGATGCCTCAAGACATCCGACAGGGGAGGAAGGCAGTGGTCATCGATTGTCTCCTTGCTTGCTGTAGTTAGTCGGGCCGGGGGACGGCCGTGCGCTTTATATTGCAAGGTCGATGCCAGGTTCCCGAAACCCTTCAAACCATTGTTTTCATTGTATTTCCCATAATGCGGCAGGCAAGAAAATCCGGGATTCCGGATTTCCGGAAAAGATCCGTCCGGATCGCCGGACGGATCGGCGCGTTCGTCGGACGAATCAGTGCTGCACGGCGCGGCCGGCCAGCACGCCCGTCTGCGCGTAGAACTCCTGCTGCACGAACGCGTCGCGCTCGCGCCGCGCCCGCGCGCCGCGATCCGCGAGCGAGCCGACGACGATCCCGGCGAACGCGAGCGGCACCGACACGAGCGCCGGGTTGTCGAGGAACACCGGTGCGTGCGCGTGGTGCAACACGTCGACCCACACCGATTTCGACAGCACCGTGAGCACCACCGCCGACGCGAGGCCGAGACCGCCGCCGAGCACCGCGCCGCGCGTCGTCATCCCGCGCCAGAAGATCGACATCGCGAGCACCGGGAAATTGGCGCTCGCGGCCACCGCCGCGACGAGGCCGACCATGAACGCGACGTTCACGTGCTCGAACACGATCGACAGCCCGATCGCGACGGCCGACAGCGCGATCGTCGCCGCGCGCGAGATGCGCATCTCGAGGCGCTCGTCCGGCTTGCCGCGCGCCCACATCTGCGCATACAGGTCGTGCGAGATCGTCGTCGCGCCGGCGAGCGTCAGGCCCGCGACCACCGCGAGGATCGTCGCGAACGTGACGGCCGCGATGAAGCCGTAGAACGCGTTCCCGCCGACCGCCTGCGCGAGCTTCACCGCCACCATGTTCGAGCCGCCGAGCAGGTCGCGCGTGAGGTTGAACGAGCCGTCGGCGCCGAGCCTGAAGAACTCGGGATGCCGCGCGAGCAGCACGATCGCCGAGAAGCCGATCACGAAGGTGAGCAGATAGAAATAGCCGATGAAGCCGGTCGCGTAGAGCACCGACTTGCGCGCCTCCTTCGCGTTCGGCACCGTGAAGAAGCGCATCAGGATGTGCGGGAAGCCGGCCGTGCCGAACATCAGCGCGATGCCGAGCGACAGCGCGTTGGCCGGATCGCGGATCAGCTTGCCGGGGCCCATGATCGACAGCGCGCCCGGATGCACGGCCACCGCGCGACGGAACATCTCGTCGACGCTGAAGCCGAATTCGCCGAGCGCGAGCCACGCGAGCAGCGTCGCGCCGCACAGCAGCAGCACGGCCTTGATCACCTGCACCCAGGTGGTCGCGGTCATCCCGCCGAAGAACACGTAGACGACCATCAGCACGCCGACGATCAGCTCGGCCGTGCCGTACGACAGCCCGAACAGCAACTGGATCAGCTTGCCCGCGCCGACCATCTGCACGACCAGGTACAGCACGACGATGGTCAGCGAGTTCGCCGACGTCAGCAGCCGGATCGGCCGCTGCGCGAAGCGGTACGCGACGACGTCGACGAACGTGAACTTGCCGAGGTTGCGCAGCGGCTCGGCGATCAGGAACATCACGAACGGCCAGCCGACGAGAAAGCCGATCGAGTAGATCAGCCCGTCGAAGCCGAACATGAACACCATGCCGGACAGCCCGAGGAACGACGCGGCCGACATGTAGTCGCCCGCGATCGCGAGGCCGTTCTGCAACCCGGTGATGCCGCCGCCGGCCGTGTAGAAGTCGCGCGTGGAGCGCGTGCGGCGCGCGGCCCAGCGCGTGAGCGCGAGCGTCGCCAGCACGAACGCGAAGAACATCCCGATCGCGACCGGGTTCAGTTCGACCTTGTCGGGCATCGGGCCGGCGACCGATACCGCATGGGCGGCGGAGGAAACGAGAACGGCAGGCGCGCCGAGCGCGATCGAGGTGCGTCGCATGTCGGCCTCCGTCACGCGCGTTGCAGGATCGCGTCGACGCGGCGGTCGAACGCACGGTTCGCGCGCAGCACGTAGCACGCGGTCAGGCCGATCGCGACCAGGATGATCGCGACGCCCGCGGCGATCCCGACCGTGGTCGTCGCGCCGCGGTACAGCGGCGCCGCGAGCACGTGCGGCGCGAGCGCGACGAGCAGGATGAAGCCGTAGTACGTCGCGATCATCAGCGCCGTCAGCGTGAAGCTGAAACGGCGCCGTGCGCGCACGAGCTGCTGGTAGTCGCGGCGCGCCGTGACCGATTCGATGACGGAAAGCTCCATGGTGTCTCCAATGTCTCTTCGTCGATATGCGAAGAGTGTCTTGTGGATGGTCCGGCGCGCGATCCGCTCCGCCCGCGCCGCGGCGGCAAACCCGCGTACTACACGATGCGATCCGCCCGCAGCCGCGCAACGTCGTCGGCCGACAGCCCGAGCCAGCCGCCGAGCACCGCCGCCGTATCCGCGCCGAGTACCGGCGGCGCCCCGCGCACCGGCAACCGCGCGCCGTCGAAGCGATATGGCGGCGCGAGCACGTCGACGCCCCCCGCGACCGGATGCGGCTGCCGCGTCACGAGCCCCGCGCGCGTCGCGCGCTCCGACGTCAGCGCTTCATGCAGCCCGAGCACCTCGCCGCACGGAATGCCGGCGTCGGCCAGCGCGGCGAGCAGCGTCGCACGCGAACGGCGCGCGAGCTCGCGGCGAATCTCCGGCAACAGGTCGGCACGGTTCTCCGAGCGTCCGAGGTTGGTCTTGTAACGCGCGTCGGCCGCGAGATCCGGGCGCGCGATCGCGTCGCAGAAGCGCGCGAACTGCGTGTTGTTGCCGACCGTGATCACGAGCGGGCCGTCCGCCGCGTCGAACACGCCGTACGGCACGATCGACGGATGCGCGTTGCCGTAGCGCGGCGGATCCTCGCCCATCAGCAGCGCATCGAGCCCGTAGTACGCGGTGATCATCAGCCCGCAGTCGAACAGCGCCATCTCGATGCGCCGCCCGCGCCCGGTCGCATGACGCTCGTACAGCGCGGCGAGGATCGCCTGCGCCGAATACATGCCGGTGAACAGGTCGACCGCCGCGACGCCGAACTTCAGCGGCGGCTGGCCGGCTTCGCCGTTCAGCGCCATCAGCCCGGCCTCGCCCTGCACGACGAGGTCGTAGCCGGGCCGCGCGGCCTCGGGCCCCGACCGGTCGTAACCGGAAATCGCGCAATGCACGAGGCGCGGATTCAGTTCGGCCAGCGCGTCGTAGCCGAGGCCGAGCTTTTCCGCGCCGCCGCACTTGAAGTTGTGGATCAGCACGTCGGCCTGCGCGGCCAGTTCGCGCGCGAGACGCCGGCCGTCCCCGGTCTGCAGGTCCAGACAGATCGATCGCTTGCTGCGGTTCACGCTGTTGAAGTAGGTGGTTTCGGTGTCGCCGATCCGCAGCCCCCAGTCGCGCGTGTCGTCGCCGCGCGCCGGATGCTCGACCTTGATCACCTCCGCGCCGAAATCGGCGAGCACCATCGCGCTCCACGGGCCCGCGAGCACGCGCGAGAAATCGAGCACCTTCACGCCGGCGAGCGGCAGCGCGTGCGATTCGTTGGTCATTCCTGTCTCCTCCTTCGCGGTTTCCGCTTTTACTGTTTCGACAGCGCGATGTAGCGGGCGAGGTGGTGATCCTCGTCGCCGAGCTGGTGGTCGATCATCACCAGGCGCTTCGCGTAATGCGACAGCGGCAGCTCCCACGTCATCCCGATCCCGCCGTGCAGCTGGATGCTCTCCTCGGCGACGAGCGTGCCGATCCGGCCGATGCTGTACTTGGCCGCGGCGAGCGCGCGTTCGCGCACCGCGCGCGGCGCGTCGAGCTGCGCGGCCGCGTTGATCACGGCCGAGCGCGCCTGCTCGACCTCGAGCAGCAGGTCGGCCATGCGGTGCTGCAGCGCCTGGAAGCTGCCGATCGGCATGCCGAACTGCTTGCGCGTGCGCAGGTAGTCGAGCGTGTGCGCCTTCGCGACGTCCATCGCGCCGAGCGCTTCCGCCGACAGCGCGAGCAGCCCGTAGCCGAGCACGCGCTCGAGCAGCGCCGCGCCCGCTTCGCCGTCGGGTTCGCCGAGCGCCGCATCGGCCGGCAGCGCGACGCCGTCGAAGCGCACCTCGGCCGCGCGGCCGCCGTCGATCTTCCGGTAGTCGCGCAGCGACACGCCCGGCGCATCGGCCGGCACGGCGAACAGGCCGATGCCGGCGGCAGCGTCGTCGCGGCCCGACACGCGCGCGCTGACGACGAGGAACGCCGCCTGCGCGGCCTGGTCGACGACGCCCTTCGCGCCCGTCAGCACCCAGCCGCCGCCCGTGCGTTCGGCGCGCGTGCGCACGGTCGTCAGTTCGTAGTGCGAGCCCGGCTCGTCGTGCGCGAACGCGGCGCTCGCGCTGCCGTCGATCAGCGCGGCCAGCCTGTCGCGATGCGCGGCGCCGCCGCCGAGCGACAGCGCGCGGCCTGCCAGCAGCGCGCCGAGGAACGGCTCGACGACGAGGCCGCGGCCGAGGCACTCGAACACCACGGCGATGTCGAAGCCCGCGCCGCCGAAGCCGCCGTCGGCCTCCTCGAACAGCGCGCCGACCGTGCCGAGCTCGGCAAAGCGCCGCCACATCGCGCGGTCGAAGCCTTCGGCCGACTGCGCGATGCGATCGCGCACCGGGAATGCGTACTGTTCGGCGATGAAGCGGTTCAACGTATCCGCCAGCATCCGGCGGTCTTCTGTGTGCTGGAAATCCATCGTCGCGTCCCTCGTTACAGCCCGAGCATCATCTTCGCGATGATGTTCTTCTGGATCTCGTTCGAGCCGCCGAAGATCGACAGCTTCCGGTTGTTGAAATACTGCTGCGCGGCGCTCGCGGCGTCGTCCGGACCGACCGGCTCGCCGTCGTGGTCCGCGTCGAGCACGCCGTCGACGAACGGCTGCGCGTACGGCCCCATCGCGCGCCGCATCAGCGCCGTGATCTCCTGGCGGATCTGCGTGCCGCGAATCTTCAGCATCGAGCTTTCCGCGCCCGGCACGCCGCCGCCCGCGACCGCGGCGAGCACGCGCAGGTTGGTCGTGCGCATGTTCTCGAGCTCGATCTCGACCCGCGCGACGCGCGCCGCGAAGAACGGATCGTCCGCGAGCGGCCGGCCGTTCTTCGTGACCTTCGCGGCCACCGCGCGCAGCCGGTCGAGCGCCGCCGTCGAGAATCCGATCCCCGCGATGTTGGTGCGCTCGTACGTGAGCAGGTATTTCGCATAGGTCCAGCCGCGGTTCTCCTCGCCGACGAGGTTGGCCGCCGGCACGCGCACGTCGGTGAAGAACACCTCGTTCACCTCGTGCTCGCCGTCGAGCGTGACGATCGGGCGAACCTCGACGCCCGGCGTGTTCATGTCGACCAGCAGGAAGCTGATGCCTTCCTGCTTGCGCACGTCGGTCGCGGTACGCACGAGGCAGAAGATCATGTTCGCGTAGTGGCCGAGCGTGGTCCACGTCTTCTGGCCGTTCACGATGTAATGTTCGCCCTGCGCGTCGATGCCGCGCACCGCGCTCGTCTTCACCGACGCGAGGTCGGAACCGGCGCCCGGTTCGGAGTAGCCCTGGCACCACCAGTCGGTGCCGTCGAGGATGCGCGGCAGCCAGTGCCGCTTCTGCGCTTCGTTGCCGTACTTGATCAGCACGGGGCCGAGCATGTTCACGCCGAACGGCACGATGCGCGGCGCACCGGCCAGCGCGCATTCGTTGTCGAACAGGAACTTCTGCGCGACGCTCCAGCCGGGGCCGCCGTACTCGCGCGGCCAATGGCTGGCGAGCCAGCCGCGCGCGTCGAGGATCGCGTGCCATTCGCGCATGTCGTCGCGCGTGAGGTGCAGGCCGCCCTTCACCTTGCGCGCGATGCGCGCGGGCAGCTCGGCTTGCAGGAAGCGCTGCACCTCGGTGCGAAACGCTTCCTCTTCGGGAGTGAAATTGAGGTCCATCTTCGATCCGTTGCGTAGGCGGTGGGTAGTCAGTCGGCGCGGTTCAGGCTCGCGAAATCCGCGCCGCGCGCGACGAGGTCGACGAGCAGCGGCGACGGCTTCCAGAACAGCGGGGCCTCCTTCGCGAACGCGCGGATATCGGCGAGCACGTTCGCGAGGCCGAGCGTGTCCGCGTAATGCATCGGGCCGCCGCGATGGCGCGGGAAGCCGTAGCCGTACAGGAACACCGCGTCGACGTCGAGCGGCCGCAGCGCGATCTGCTCGTGCACGACGTTCGCGCCTTCGTTGATCATCGCGGCCAGGTAGCGGCGCAGGATCTCGTCGTCGCTGAACGTGCGCGGCGTGACGCCCTTCTTCGCGCGTTCGTCGGCGACGATCGCCTCGACTTCCGGGTCCGGCGTGCCGACGCGCGCACCGTCCGGGTACAGGTAGTAGCCGCGCGCCGTCTTCTGGCCGAACCAGCCGCGCTCGCACAGCCGGTCGGAAATCCCGACGTAGCGCGCGCGCGGGTCGCGCGTCGCCGCGCGGCGCTTGCGGGTCACCCAGCCGATGTCGCCGCCGGCCAGGTCGACGACCTGGAACGGCCCCATCGGGAAACCGAATTCGCGCACCGCGCGATCGATCTGGTACGGCGACGCACCGTCTTCCATCAGGTAGTCGGCGGCCGTGCGGTAGACGGCGAGGATCCGGTTGCCGATGAAGCCGTCGCACACGCCCGCGCGCACCGGCGTCTTCTTCAGCTGTTTCGCGAGCGCGAACGCGGTCGCGACGACGTCCGCGCCGGCGCGCGCCGGCACGACGATCTCGAGCAGCTTCATCACGTTGGCCGGCGAGAAGAAGTGCAGGCCGATCACGTCGGCCGGCCGGTCGATGCTCGCGGCCAGCGCGTCGATGTCGAGATACGACGTGTTGGTCGCGAGCACCGCGCCCGGCTTGCACACGCGCGCGAGTTCGGCGAACACGGCCTGCTTCACGGCCATGTCCTCGAACACCGCCTCGATCACGACGTCGGCCTGCGCGAGCGCATCGTACGACGTGCTGCCCTTGAAGCGCGCGAGCCGCGCCGCGTGCGCGGCCGGCGTCATCCGCCCTTTCGCGACGAGGCCGTCGTACACCTTCTCGACGTGCGCGCGGCCGCGCGCGAGCGACGCCTCGTCGCGTTCGATCATCGTCACCGGCAGCCCCGCATCGAGCGCCGCGACCGCGATGCCCGCGCCCATCGTGCCGCCGCCGACCACGCCGATCCGCTCGACCGGCCGTGCGCTCGCGCGGCGCGCCTCGGGCGCCTTCGCCGCTTCGCGCTCCGCGAAGAACGCATGCACCAGGCCCGCGCGCTGCGGGCTGTCGATGCACTGCAGGAACAGGCTGCGCTCGAGCTTGATGCCCGCGTCGAACGACTGCGTGAGCGCGGCCTCGAGCGCGTCGACGATCTTCGCGGGCGAGAAGAGGCCGCGCGACTTCTTCGACAGCTCGGCGCGCGCCGCATCGATCGCGGCCTGCGCGGCCGCGCGATCGGCGAGCCCTTGCGCATCGCGGGTGCGCCGGGGTGGCGCGCCGAGCGACACGAGTTCCTGCGTGTACGCGAGGCCTTCGGCGAGCGTGTCGTCGCTGTGCGCGACGCGGTCGACGAGACCGAGCGCGAGCGCCTCTTCCGCGCTCGCGTGACGGCCCGTCAGCATCAGGTCGAGCGCGGCCTTCGCGCCGATCAGGCGCGGCGTGCGCTGCGTGCCGCCCGCGCCGGGCAGCAGGCCGAGCGTGACTTCGGGCAGCCCGAGCTTCGCGCCGGGCACCGCGAGCCGGTAATGCGCGGCGAGCGCGACCTCGAGCCCGCCGCCGAGCGTCGCGCCATGCAGCGCGACCACCACCGGCTTCGCGCCCGATTCGATCCGCTCGCACACGTCGGGCAGCGACGGCGGCACGGGCGGCTTGCCGAATTCGCGGATATCGGCGCCCGCGATGAAATTGCGGCCGGCGCCGACGATCAGCACCGCGTGGATCGCGTCGTCGGCCTGCGCGGCGTCGAGCGCGTCGGCGAGGCCGCGCCGCACGTCGGCCGACAGCGCGTTGACCGGCGGGTGATCGATCGTGACGACCAGCACCTTGTCGCGCCGTTCGCGCGTGACCGTGCCGGCCGGGCTGGCGGGGAAAGCGGTTGAGTTCATCGTGTCTCCTTGATGCGGCGGCAGGTGCGCCGGCGCGCGGCAACGCGGGCGACGCCGGGCCCCTGCCCCGGTCCCGCACGAAGCGGGACAAGATCCGGCCGTACGCCGGGCATGACCCGATTCTCGATTGATCGAGATTCATTGACAATTCCCTGCCGCTTTTACAAGCTGTCAAATCCGACTTGACACTGAATGTTTCCGACCGTTAAACGGGACGGATCAGGAGACGCAACGCATGGACCTGAACGCGCTGACGCTGCTCGTCGAGATCCTCGACGCCGGCAATCTCAGCAAGGCCGCACAGCGGCTCAAGATGAGCCGCGCGAACGTGAGCTACCGGCTCAACCAGCTCGAGCGCTCGATCGGCCAGCAGCTCGTGCGGCGCACCACGCGGCGCATCGAGCCGACCGAGATCGGGCTGAAGCTGTACGAGCACGGCCGGCGCATCCGCAACGAACTGCTCGCCGCGCAGGAATCGGTGACGACGCTCGGCCAGGATCTGCAGGGCCGCGTGCGGCTGTCGGTGCCGAGCGGCTACGGGCAGATGGTGATGTCCGAATGGCTGCTTGCGTTCAAGCGGCGGCATCCGGGCATCGTGCTCGACGTCGTGTTCGAGAACCGCGTCGAGGACCTGATGCGCGACGAGGTCGACATCGCGATCCGCGTGATGTCCGAGCCGCCGCAGAACCTCGTCGCCCGCGACATGGGCGCGGTGCGCTACGTCGCGTGCGCGTCGCCCGCGTTCGCCGCCGCGCACGGGATGCCCGCCAGCCTCGACGCGCTGGCGGCCGCGCCGGTCGTCACCGCGACGGTGCTGGGCCGGCAGTTGCGGATCGCCGCCTATCTCGGCGACGAGCGGCACGAGGTGCTGCTCGAACCGACCTTGATTTCGGAGAACTTCCTGTTCCTGCGCGAAGCGATCCTCGCGGGGATCGGCGTCGGCATCGTGCCCGACTACGTGATGCAGGACGACATGCGGCGCGGCGCCGTCGTCACGTCGCTCGACGCGTACCGGCTCAGCATCTTCGGCACGCACATGTACATGCTCTACATGCCGAACCGGCACCACACGCGCGCGACCTCGACATTCATAGAGTTCATCCTCGAACAGGCCGGGAAGACCGGCCGGGGCGGACCCGGCGGGTTGCTTCAGGGTTTCCGGTCGGATGACAACCCGCCGGCCGCACGGCGACAATAGCGCCGCCGGGGCGGGCAGCCCCGTTGCGCCGGCACCGTCGCCGCCTTTGAATTCACTGCTGCCGAGGGTTCAATGTTCGACCGGATTCGTCCGCCTTCGCGTCCCTGGACGCTGATCGCCGCCACCGCGCTCGTCGCCTTCAATGCCGCCTGCACGTCCCCGTCCGCGCCGTCGGGCGCCGTGGTGCCGGTCGCCGCCGCATCGGGCGCCGCCGTGCCGCTGCCCGGCGCGCATGCGCCCGAGCAGTCGTCCGGCTGGACCGACAAGCCGGGCTGGACCTCGCAGCGCTTCATGATCGCGGCCGCGAACCCGCTCGCGACGCAGGCCGGCTACGAGATGCTGAAGGCCGGCGGCACCGCGATCGACGCCGCGATCGCGACGCAGATGGTGCTCGCGCTCGTCGAGCCGCAATCGTCGGGAATCGGCGGCGGCGCGTTCCTGCTGTACTTCGACGGCAAGGCCACGCAGGCGTACGACGGCCGCGAAACCGCGCCGGCCGCCGCGACCGACCGCCTGTTCTACGGCCCGACCGGCCAGCCGATGCACTTCTACGAAGGCGTCGTCGGCGGGCGCTCGGTCGGCACGCCGGGCGTGCTGCGCATGCTCGACGCCGCGCACCGCGCACACGGCAGACTGCCGTGGGGCCGCCTGTTCCAGCCGGCGATCCGGCTCGCCGAGCACGGCTTCGCGATCAGCCCGCGGCTCGCGACGCTGATCGCGAACGACCGGTACCTGCGGAACGACCCGGCCGCGCGCGCGTACTTCTACAACCCGGACGGCTCGCCGAAGGCCGCCGGCACGGTGCTGAAGAACCCCGCGCTCGCGACCGTGCTGCGCCAGGTCGCCGAGCGCGGCGCGAACGCGTTCTACACCGGCGCGATCGCCCGCGACATCGTCGCGAAGGTGCGCCGCCACCCGACCAACCCGGGCCTGCTGTCGCTCCAGGATCTCGCGCGCTACAAGGCGAAGGTGCGCGCGCCGCTGTGCGCCGACTACCGGCGCTCGGTCGTCTGCGGGATGCCGCCGCCGTCGTCGGGCGGCCTCGCGGTCGCGCAGATGCTCGGCATCCTCGCGGCGATGCCCGACTGGCAGCAGATCGGCGCGCAGAAGCCGGTGCGCAACGACGTCGGCTACGAGCCGACGCCGTTCGCCGCGCACCTGTTCAGCGAAGCCGGGCGCCTCGCGTATGCGGACCGCGCGCGCTATGTCGCCGATCCCGATTTCGTGCCGCTGCCGGGCGGCAACTGGGCCAGCCTCACCGACAGGACCTATCTCGCCCAGCGCGCACGCCTGATCGGCGACACCAGCATGGGCGTCGCGCAGGCCGGCACGCCGCAGGGCGCGACGCTCGCGCTGGCCGACGACCGCAGCCCCGAGCTGCCGTCGACGTCCGACATCGCGATCGTGGACCGCTACGGCCAGGCGCTGTCGATGACGACCAGCATCGAGGATGCGTTCGGCTCGCGGCTGATGGTGCGCGGCTTCATGCTGAACAACCAGCTCACCGACTTCTCGTTCGTGTCGAACGACAACGGCCGGCCGGTCGCCAACCGCGTGCAGCCCGGCAAGCGGCCGCGCTCGGCGATGGCGCCGGAGCTCGTGTTCGACAAGAAGACGAAGCAGGTGACGATGATCGTCGGCTCGGCCGGCGGCCCCGCGATCATCAATCACGTCGCGAAGACGCTGATCGGCGTGCTCGACTGGGGGATGACGATGCAGCAGGCGATCGCGCTGCCGAACTTCGGCTCGACGAACGGGCCGACGCAGCTCGAACGCGGCCGCGCGTCGGACGCGCTCGCCGACGGGCTGAAGGGCCGCGGGCACGACGTGCAGGTCGTCGAGATGAATTCGGGGCTGCAGGGGATCCAGCGGCTGAACGTGCAGGGCCAGACGGTGTGGTTCGGCGGGGCCGATCCGCGGCGGGAGGGGGTCGCGATGGGCGACTGAGTGCCGCGGCGCGAACCGGCGCGGCGCGCAAACGGGCGCCCGCCGAAGCAGGATTAAACTGGCCGCTTCCGCTACCCGCCCGGAAACCGCGACATGAACCCGACCACGCTCCTGTTGTACGCGATCACGGTATCCGCCGTGACGGTCACGCCCGGCCCCACGATGCTGCTGGCGCTGAACAACGGCGCCACACGCGGCATGCGCATCGCGGCTTACGGCATCGCCGGCGCAGCACTGTCGGATCTGGTCCTGATCGGGGCGGTCGGATGCGGCCTCGGCGCGATCATGCAGGCGTCGGAGCACCTGTTCGTCGCGCTGAAGTGGGCCGGCGCCGTGTACCTGCTCTACCTCGCCTGGGCGCTCTGGCACGCCCCCACGGCACTGCCGCCCGCGGGCGTCGCGCCAGCGGACGGCGCACGGAACGGCCGGGCCGCCTTCAAGCGCTCGCTGCTGGTCGCGTTGTCCAATCCGAAAGGGCTGCTGTTTTTCTCGGCCTTCCTGCCGCAGTTCATCCGGCCCGAAGCGAACGTCGCCGCCCAGTACGCGACGCTGGCCGTCCTCACCGCCGCGATCGACATCGTGTTGATGGCGCTCTACGCGGCGAGCGGCTACCACGTGATGAAGGCGCTGTCGGGACGCGCGCTGAGATGGCTCAATCGCGGCTGCGCCGGCATGCTGGCCGGGCTGGCAGTGGCGTTGAGCCTCTACCGTCGCGGCACCGCGACCTGATCCGGCGCCGCACCCGCGCACGTCGCATCGGGACGGCCGCGGCCGGCAGGTTGAACCGGATTCACGCCATCCGTTCCGTCGGCCGGCGCCCCCCCACCCCCATCCGCGC
>NZ_JPGM01000047.1:0-78626 GCF_000731655.1 Burkholderia sp. MSh2
ATGCCCTTCGTCGTTCCGCAGGTTCACGAAATAGCCCGACTGCGGCCGGCTTTCCAGCAGCCCGCGGCTCTCCAGCAGCAGGTACGCATGCAGCACCGTCGTGATGCTGATCCGGTGCTGCTGGCTCGCCTGCCGTACCGACGGAATCCGGTCGCCGTGACGGTATACGCCCTGGCGGATCAGGCGCTCGATGTCGTCCGCGAGTTTTTCATAGAGTTTCATCGCTTCCCTCCCGCCGGCCCGCGCCGCCGCGCCGCCCTGCCGTGTGCGCCGGGATTGCGCACGTTTTGCCCGTCGATCGGGCCGTCGTGATTGCCGATCGGTCGCTCCGGTTTTGCCTTTTCCATCGCACTGGCTCTCTCTTGAAGATGCGCCGGCAGGGTCCGGTAGGACCGGATCCGCGGCACTGTGCACTTGATGATCGGATCTTAAGAGAAGAACAGTTCGGGACGAGTACACACATCGATCCCGCGAACAAGAGTACAGTTTGACCCGGATCACGCATGACGAAAAAACTGTACGTCATATGAAATGGCCGGGCGGCCGGAAGGCCGGCGGGACGCCGCCAGGCGGGCCATCGCCCGGCCAGCCCAATCGGGATGCAATACTGTGCGACCCACGGTTTCATTGCCGGAGTCACACCATGCAGTACCCGATCGAACGGGCGGCCGCCCCCGGCGGCGCGCGCCGCGCCGTCAGGCAAGTACAAAATAAATGGCACCGGAACAACACGGCCGGCCATGCCGGCGCCCGCGCATCGCGCCCCGCCGGCAACGGAGCCGCCGATGCCTGATCGCGACCTCGCTTCGCAGCTCGTCGCCCGGCTGACCGGCAGCGTCGACCATCCGCGCTTCACCGGTGCGCCGATCGACCTGTCGGCGCTCGACGCGCACGCGCTCGGCACGGCCTGGCCGGCGCTGCGCCGCACCGAACACGCAATCTGGCAAGGCGAACTCCCCCATGACGATCCGCGCGCCGAATTCGCGCGCTGGCTGCGCGGGCAGATCGATGCGCTCGGTCTCGTGCCGCTCGTCGACGCCGATGCCGCGCTCGAACTGTTCCGCGACATCCCGCCCGGCGGGTGGAAGCGTGCGCTGGAGGACCTGCCGTGCCTCGACGCGCTGCCGTCGCCCGCGCTGCGGGCCGAACTCGCCAGGATCGCGGACGAACCGGAGACAGACGGCGCGCGCGCCGCGTCCGCGTACGGCACGTATGCGCTCGACTGGTTCGCCGGCCGCCGCGATTTCTCGGCGCGACGCGACGCGTATGCGCAAGCGCTGGCGGATTCGCCGTTTCGCGTGCGCGAGCTCGACGTGCTGCCCGAACTCGGCCCGGCCGCGCTGCTCGCGCTGGCCGCGACGAACGACGGCTACTTCTCGCCGCGGCGGCTGTGGCTCGACTTCAGCGATCCGGCCGTCACGCTCGCGGAAGACGCCGCGTATGTCGCGTTCGCGCGCGACGCGCTGACCGAGGCCGCGCGGCAGGTCGCGGCGCTCCATGCGGGGGCCGTTCCCTACGAGGCCGATCGCGCGTTCACGACCGACGACGCGCAGGTCGTCGCGCGTGCCGTGCGCGTGGCCGCCTATCGCGACGAAGCGTGGCTGCGCCCGCTGATCGGGCCGCTGCTGACGGGCGTGTGCGTCGCGCCGACGGCCGCGAAAACCGCGCCGTCGCAGTCGCTCGCGATCGCGCTCGGTCACGCGGTCGAGGCCATCCCGACCCCTGAAGGCGTGCACGCGCTGCGCGACGCGCTGGCCGCCGTGCGTCACGCCGGCGTGCAGAAGAAGCTCGCACGCAACCTGAAGCCGGCCGAACGCGCGCTCGGCGAACGGCCGCGCACCGCGCTGCGCATGACGCTCGACGCGAAGCCCGACAAGAAGCAGCTCGCGATGCTCGCCACGTGCATGGAAGCCGGCTTCTGGCAGTCGATGACGCTCGGCCAGGCCGAATGGCGCGAGCGCCTCGTCGATGCGCCGGCCGGTGCCGCGTTCGCCGCGCGCACGATCTGGCACGCGCGCGGCAGCGATGGCTCGACGCAGTCGTTCATGCCCGACATCGCGAAAGGCAAGGTCGTGCTGCGTGATGCGGCCGGGCGCGCGATCGACATCGCCGGCGACAGCGACATCCGGCTCTGGCACCCGCTGCTGGCCGACGCGGACGAGCGGCTCGCGTGGCAACGCGCGATCGTCGGCCGCACGGTGCGGCAGCCGGTCAGGCAGGCCTTCCGCGAATACTACGTGCCGGCCGACGGCGACGCGTCGGCCAGCGATTCCGCGATGTTCGAAGGCCACGTGCTGTCGAGCCGGCAGCTGGTCGGCGTCGCGCGGCGCGAAGGCTGGTCGATCCGCGCGTACGACGACGGGCTCGTCCGCGAATTCGGCGACGTGCGCGCGACCTTCCTCGTCGATGCACGGCTCTATCCGGGCTCGGAAAGCCACGGCACGTCGCGCCGGCTGCACTTCGAACGCCGGCACGAGCGGCACTGGGTACCGCTGCCGATCGGCGAGATCGACCGCGTGGTGTTCTCGGAAGTGGCGCGCTCGGTCGATCTGCTCGTCAGCGTCGCCGCGTTCGCGCTCGACGACGACGCGACGCGCGCGGCGGCCGCCGCGCTCACGGTCGACCCGGTGCGCCATCGCGAACTCGAAACGCAACGCCGGCATCGCGTGAACCGGTTGTCGGATCTGCCGCTGGGCACGATGGCGCGGCATCGCCGGCACGTGCTGTCGCTCGTGTTCGCCGGGCCGGTGGCGCAAGGGAAGATGACGATCGACGAGCGGCATGTGCGCGTCGGCGCGTGGTCGGTGCATTGCGCAACCGGGCGCGTGATGCGCGACGGAGAACCCGTCGATGCCACGCTCGAACCACCGCCGTCGCCGCTGGGCGCGGTGCCGTGGCTGCCTTATGACGAAGCGCTGCTGCAGCGGATCGTCGACGTCGTCGCGGGGTTGCTCGACTAGCGGCCGCCGTCAGATCGAACCCGCACCCGCACCGACCTTCACGCGCGGCGTGCTGTTCGTCGGAAGCCGGCACGGCTCCGATCCATGCGGGTTTCTTCGCGCACCGCACGCGCACCTCGCCACCGGCAGCACCCCGCTCGAACGTGCGCGCGTCGAACTGATGCCCGGCGGCGCGACCGGGAACCGCCCCGTCACCGCGCCGCCTGCTGCCGCTGCACCTCCTGCGCTTTCATCTGCAGATACGCACCGCGTTCAACCTCATGCAACTGCTGCGGATACTGCTCGGTCGCGTCGAACCAGCGCGCGAGGCGCTGGTCGAGCGGCTTGTCGAGGGTCGCGAGATACGTGTCGATTGCGAGGTAGTAGCGCATCGTGTTGCGCTCCAGCAGCCCGCGCACGCCGCCGATGTACTGCGGCGGCGCAGCCGACGCGGCGCCGACGGGAGTGAACCCGACCTTGTCGCTGCCGACCGTCGCGAGGTAGGTCTTCATCGCCATGCGGCCGACCGTGCCGAAGCCGTACGAATACGTGAGATGCAGGAACGTGCGCGATGCTCCGACCGGCACCGCCTCCAGCTCGATCCGGTAATCCCGGGTGCCCATCGGGCCGCTGTCGGCGGTCAGGTCGACCTGGAAATAATCGGGCGTCGCGGCCGCCACGCGATAGCGGAACTGCACGCGATAGGTGTCCGACAGCTTCTGCTGGATCTTGCGGCCGAGGTTCACGTCGAGCACCGGGCCGCTGCCGCCGCCCGGCGACGCATGACAGTACTTCGTGTTCAGGTGCAGGATCAGCACCGCGCACCAGTTCGCGGGCCCCTGCGCGGGATCGCCGAGCTGGCCGCTCACGACCGCGAACGGATAGTCGACCACCGCGTAGATGTCGCCCTTCAGCGACGACGACGCCTCGGACGATTCGAGGTACAGCGGCCGGTGAAACGCGTTGTCCTTCAGTTGCGCACCGAGGCTGTGGTAACGGTCGAGCAGCGCGGCCGCGTCGTCCGCGCCGAACGACAGCACGCTCCAGCCGACGCACAGGGCCGCGACGAGCGCGTGCCGGGCGCGGCGGGCAAGCCACCAGCCGCGCGGATGTCCGGATGTCTTCATTCTTGTACTCCCGCCAGGCGCGCGACGGTCGCGCCCATGTGTCACAGAATACGCCTGGCTGCAGCGCAACATTGCATGCAAGCGGGCCGTTATCGGCGACGCTTCACCGGCACGGGCAACTGCGCGGCGGTGATCCGGATCAGCGCCGACAGCCATTCGCGATCGTCCCAGTGCTCGCCGCCGATGACGAGGTGCGGCTTCGCGGCCGGATACGGCGAACCTTCCTCGCACGCGCCGAGGAACGCGCGGCCTTCAGGCGTCGGCTTGACGAACAGCCGGTCGTCGCAGACGAGCGCGACCATCTTGCCGTCGCAATAGATACCGTACTCGCCGAACATCTTGCGCGCCGATACCGTGCCGGCCGCCGCCATCTGCTCGACGATGAAATCCGCGGTGCGCTGGCTCGATGCCATCCGTATCCCCTGAAAAAAGTGTATGACCGCCGGGTGTGCCGGACCGTTCCGCCTGGCTCGCCGATGCGTCGCGGCGTGTGATGCGTTCGTCGGTGGAATGCGCGCTCCGGCTCGTACGGGCCTTCCCGGCCCACGACGCCCCGTGTCGTGACAGTGACAACGACATGACGGCGCGCGGCGCGCCGACATCGCGCGCGCCGATCGCGTCCGCGTACCTGCCGGACCGGCGCGGCGCGATCGACGGCGACGCCGTTACTTGTCGGCCGCAAACGCGCTCGACATCTGCCGCGCCCGCTTCACGTCGTCGCCATGCAGGTAAATCGACGTCGTCGAGATCGACGCGTGCCGCAGGTTGTCGCGCACCGTCGTCAGCTCCGCGCCGCGCGCCAGCGCATGCGTCGCATGCGTATGGCGCATCCAGTGCGGGCTCGCCTGCCGCAGCTTCTGCGCGAGCGCGGGGTGATCGGCATCGACCTGGGCGGCCGTCTGCGCGAAGAAACGCTGCATCACCTTCCACAGCCGCACGCTCGTGATCGCGGCCGCGCCGTCTTCCGCCAGGCTCGGAATCAGAGGCGTATCCGGCCGCCAGCGCGCCGGCGTCACCGGCAGCCGGCGCGCGACCAGATAGCGGTCGAGCGCCGTGCGCGCGAGCGGCGGCAACGCGACGCGCGCGGCCTTGCTGCCCTTGCCGATCACCTTCAGCCACGCATCGCCGTGCGCGTCCGTCTCGATGCCGCCGAGCGTCGCGCCGACCAGCTCGCTCGCGCGCAGCCCGGTCGCATAGCCGAAATCGAGAATGAAGCGCAACCGCTGCGCGGCGGCCGGCGTCCAGCCGGATGGCGACGCGCCGGCCGCCGTGCCGGCGCGGAACTCGAGCCCGTCGGCGATCGTGCGCACGAGCAGCCACTCGCCCTCGGTGAACGCATGCGACGTGTCGAGCGCGCTCGCGCCGCGCGTATCGCGCACCTTGACGCCCGCGAACGGATTCGCGAGCAGGTAGCGCTGCTCGATCAGCCAGCGGAACAGCGCGCCGAGCACCGACAGCGTGTACGCGGCCGAACGCGCGGACAACGCGCCCGAGAACGGCCGCCAGTCGGGGGCGCCGCGCGGCCGCACGGGCCCGACCCAGCGTTCGTGCGGCGTCGGGCGCCGGATGAATGTGCGATACGCGACCGCGTCCTCGGTCGTCAGCGACGACAGCGCGCGGCCGCGCTCGACGATCGCCCACAGGATCAGCCGCTCGGCCTCCTTCCGGTACGCGCGCCGCGTCGCGGCCGATTCGTGCAGCGACAGCCACGCGTGCACGGCCGCGTAATCGTCGTCCGCGTCGAGCGTGCTGGTCGCGCGCGGCGCGCGGAACGTGCCGGCCGAGCCGTCGACCTCGTGCGGCAGCTTCAACTGCTCCCACGGCACGATGGTGCCGCGCGGCGTCGCCGCGATCAGCGCGCGCGCCCGTTCGGTCAGGTCCGGGTGCGCGGCGAAGAACGCCTCGATGTGCCGCGCGCCGGCCATGCCGAGGCCCGCGATCGCGCGCCACCACTGGCGCCGGCGCGGAATCCGCACCGTGAGATCGGCGAGCGTCGCGATCCCGTGCGCGCGCAGCGCGACGACCGCACGCGCGGGCAGCCACAGGCCGACGTCGTCGCTGATCTGCGGGACCGGCTCGCGCGCGTGGCGCAGCAGGCCGATCGCCTCGGTTGCCGCCTTCGCTTCCCGCATCCGCTCACCGTCGGGATGACCGAGCCGCTCCGCGAGATCGGGCCGGCCGACCTGCCGCGCGACCCGCACGAGGCGGCGGCGGATGCCGCCGATCACGCCGCGCGCCGAGCGCCCCTCGCCGAGGCGATCGGGCAGGTAGCGCGCGACGGCCTGGCGCACGGTCATGCCCGCGTACCACGCGCGCAGCGCGGCCAGTTCGTCGGCGTCGGGAAAACCTGCGGGCGCAGCGGCGGAATCGGGGGAAGACGGTGAGGCGAGGCGCGGTTTCATGGGCGCCAGTTTGACAGAAGCGCGCGCGGCCGGATACGTCGCGCGCGGCATTCCGGGTACCGCGATTCCCGGTGCGCGCGGCATCGCGCCGGCGCCTCCGAGCCGCACGGCCACACTGCAACGGATGTGCGCTGCCTGCTATGCTGCGCGCTGCATTCCCGCATCGTCCGTCCGCTCGCCGCGCCGCATGCCCGGCAGCGGACGGAACGTGCATCGAAATGCGCCGAACGAGCCGGCAGCCCGCAACGGGACGCGCCGGCCGCAGCCAGCGGTCCGTCGAGGGCTGCGCAACGGGTCCGGTGCGTTTCAGGCCGTCGTTCCATCAAGCCTTGCCTACAAGAAGAACCGCCATTTCATGACATCACGCCTTCTCGCCGCGGTCGTTGCCGCGGCCCTGAGCTGCACCGCCCTGCCCGCCGCCCATGCACGCACCTACCTCGCACCGACGGCATCGTTCGGCAAGGGCCCCCACGTCCATCAGTTCGTGCTGCGCGACCCCGTCACCCACCAGCCCATGCCGAACGCGCGCTACCGGCTGTTCCTGCCCGGCCAGACGATCGCGGGCCTGCCCCCGAAGCCGGGCGAGCACGATAGCGTGATCTTCGGCACGACCGACGCGGCCGGCCGCACCGTCAGGATCCGGCTGCCGAAAGCGCATCCGGAGAAGGAGTGGGTGTTCAACGCGATCATCGGCGAAGGCGACATGGGCGAATCGTTCCGGCTGGTCGCCCCGTCCGGCACGCAACCGCTGCGCGGCATGCCGTACGTCATGGACGTCCAGGACGAATATCTCGCGTGCGGCTACTCGGACGCCAACGGCTACACCTACTATGCGCAGTCGCGCACGCCGCGCAACGTCAGCGTCGATACGGGAATGCTGTCGGCGCCCGACGACACCGACTGGTGCGCGGGCCCCGGCGCGGCCATCGCGAACCGCGCGCACGATCCCGCCGCGCCCGACCTGTACACGCAGTACCTCGGCACGCTGGTCGCCAACGGCAACCGGATCAGCGACGAGCTGCGGCAGCAGATCGTCGCGAAGCTGGTATCGCTCGCGATCGCCGAACGCGACGAGGGCCGCGTCGCGGCGACACTCGATCTGGGCGAGATCTCCGACCGCCATCTGAACAGCATCGGCTATCGGCTCGCCGACGCGGGCGTGGCGGTCGGGCGTGCGCTCACGATGATCGACGCGCGTCTCGCGCAGGCGCCGGACGACGCATACGCACTCGACAGCAAGGGCTGGGCGCTGTATCGCCTCGGCCGCAACGACGAGGCGCTCACGTGGTTCGACCGCTCGATCGCGATCTTCGCGCGGGACGGCGACATCGACGACAGCGCGCGCGAGGCGTACGCGACCGGGTTGACGCACAAGGGAGAAGTGCTGTGGAAGCTGGGCCGCGAGGCTGAAGCGCGCGATGCGTTCGCACAGGCGCGCAAGGTGCAGCCGAAGAACGACACGCTGGACGAGACGTTGAAACGGCTGGCGATAACGATCGGCCAGGACGGCGCGAAAACGCCGGGCACCGCCAGCGAGTAAGCGATTACGCGAGGCAGCGGCCGGCGGGGCGACGCGGCAAGCGCCGCCGGTCGTCCGGAAAAGCGGGGGCCGGGCCGGAAACACCCGGCCGGGCCCGCCCGCGTCACTCCTCGCCCTTCGGGCCCGGATTGAGCATCACGACGAAGCCGGCCACGCCGACGACCAGCGCGATCGCCCCGCCGCGCAGCGCCATCGCGCTGTCGAACAACAGCCCCGTCACCACGGACATCATCCCCGCGAGCGACACGAACACGGCAAACGCCGCGACGACGATCCGGTACTGGCGGCGTATCATCGCGCCCCCCGTCGCGTTACGCGGCGGCCACGGCGGCCGCCACGTCGGCGTCGTCGCCGCGGATCAGCAGCACCGGGCACTTCGAGCCGCGCACGAAACGCTCGGCGACGCTGCCGAGCAGCACGCGCCGGATGCCGCGCCGCCCGTGCGTGCCGACCACCGCGAGATCGATCGCGTGCTCCTTCACGTAGCGCTGCAGGCGTTCCGAGATGTCCTCGCCGATGCTCTCGGTCTCGACGAGTTCGGCCTCACCCTTCGCGCCGGCCAGCGCGACGACCTGCTCGGCCTCGCGCAGCACCTTGCGCCCGTCGTCGCGAATCTCCTCGACGAGCGCGTGCGGATCGAAACGGCCCGCGTAAGTGAACAGCACCGACTTGTCGACCACATACACGACACTGACGTGCGCATCGCCCGCCAACGCCACCTTCACTGCCTCGGCCAGCGCCTGCTTCGACGAAGCACTGCCGTCGACTGCCACCATGATCTTCTTGTACATGCGAACCTCGCTGGGGTGAACTGCCGCGCACCCTGTCGCGCGCGGCCTTGTCACCATCATCGGCGGATGGCGGGTTCGAATGTTGACGACGATCAAGCCCCGCGGGCATCGGCCTGCGACCGCCCGACGCAGCGCGCCGCCGATGCGCCCCGCCGGCCGCCGCGCGCCGGGGCCCGCGCCGTCATTGCGGGTGCGGCGTGCGGTACCGGTGCTGCTCGAACCCGCTGTCGCGCGACCACGCGCCCGCAACCGCGTCGACGTCCTGTCCGGCGAACGGCAGCACCGTATCGGGCTCGGCGCCGTGACGGTAGTTCGGCCCGGTGAACTCGGGGTCCGCCGCATAGCCGAAGTACGCGTTGCCGCTCCACACGATGTTCGCGTAGCTCCCCTGCGGATTCTTCGTCCGGAAAATCGCGCCGCTGTCGGATGCGTTGTAGAAGCGGTTGCCCGTCACCTGGAACGCGTTCGCATAACTGAGGTTTTCGACGATCGGGGTCACGAGGCCCGGCGTGCGCGTGATCACGACGTTGTCGCGCACGATGGAATCGGCCGATCCCGCCGCCGAGACGATCCGCCGCCGGTCGTTCAGGCTCAGGTTGTGCTCGACGAGCGCGCCGGTCTCCTGCGCAACGTGGCCCAGGCCATCGGATCCGCATCCGCAGAACAGCATCAGGCCGCCGTCGTTGTCGTGGCTGAAGTTCGCGGCGACGCGCGTGTTGCGCGTGCCGAGATCGGCGTCGAACGCCATCGCGTCGCCGGCCTCGATGTTGTTCTGCAGCCGCACGCCGTTGACTTCGTTGTACTGAAACAGCGCATCGTCCGTGTTGATCGCCCATGCGCCGGCGCTGTTGCCCGGCGCGCGCATCCAGATGTCGTACAGGTGATTCGCCTCGACCTTCGGCGCGGTGGCCGTGCGCACGATGATGCCGTCGCCGCCGACGTTGTGGATCAGGTTGTTGCGCAGCACGACGCGCGTCATCGGGAAGTAGTCCGACGCCGCCTGCGTGGCCGGATCCGTCAGGTAGGCCGGATTGCCCTTGTACGGCGGATAGTCGCCGCACGGCGCGCCGCCCTCGCGGCACATCCACGCCGACCGGGTCGACAACGCGACCGCGTCGACGTTGTAGATCTCGCTGTTCTCGACCGTGATGTCGTCGAAGCCGGTCGGCTTCTCCTTCTTGCCGACCACCTCGTTGTCGCGCGTCACTTCGAACAGCATCCCGCCGGTGGTCTTGTACGAACTCACCGTGTTGCTCGCGACGTCCTTCAGATAGCCGCGCACGTGATGCACGTACACGTCGTCGACGTGATAGTGGCTGCCCGTGCCGTAGTCCTCGAGCCGCACATACAGCCCGAGGCGCCCGCCGGGCGTCGTCGCGTCGTTGGTCAGTTCGAGCGAGCGGATCTCCCAGTACCGGGTGTTGTAGAGATAGAGCGCCGCGCGGTTCACCGTCGGGTTGTCCGACCGGCACAGCGAGTAGTAGGCGCTGAACCCGCTGGGCGTCTTGTGCTGCTCGGTGATCGACTGGTCGGGATCGGCCGCCGTGTCCGCGCAGCCGGCCGCGATGACGGGGCGCGGCGCCTGCGGATCGCCGTACGCGTCGACGACGATCGGTGCGCCGGCCGCACCGGTGCTGCCCGCTGCGGGCGTGAAGCTGCCGTTGCACGTCGTGCCGCGCTTGAAGCGCACGTGCATGCCGGGCGTCAGCACGATACGGTTCAGCGACGCGAGATCGCGAACCGGATTCGCCTCCGTGCCGGCCGGCGCGGCCGGTGCCGCCGCGTTCGCTCCGGCCGAGCAGTCGACGTACAGCGTGCCGGGAGGCGCGTCGGCCGCCTGTCCGCCCGCCCGCGCGGCGGCCAGTTGCTGCCCGGCTGCCGCGCCGTCCGCCGATTCCCCGCCGCCGCATGCCGCAAGCGCGCCGATCAGCGGCGCCGCGACCATCTTCCAGTGTTTCAAGGTCAGTCTCCTGAAATATTGCATTCGCGATCCCGCGCCGGGTCGACCGCAGGTCGATCCGCGCGCCGGCCGCCCGTTCCGGCCACCGCTTCGTCGAGACGATGCGGCGCCCCCTCCTCGCCCGCCGCGGGCAACAGGCCCGCCCGCTCGGCAAGCGTCCACAGGCCGGCTGCCGCCGCCCCGTCGATCGTGTCGACGGGCGGCCAGCCGATCAGCCACGTCGCATGCCGGTAGCGCGCGCACAGCGCGGCGTCGCCGATCAGCATCGGCCCCGGCGCATCGGCATGCGCCGCGCCGGCCGGCCCGCCGTCTTCCGCGGCCAGCCCCGCGAGTTCATGACCGATCAGCACGCCGGACAGGTAGTCGGCCTGTTCGTCGGCCGCCAGCTCGCCGGCCAGCAGCCGCGCGCGCGAACCGAAGATCGTCGCGAGCAGCCCCGCCGCGTGGCCCGCCTGCGCGGCGCGCACGCCACGCTCGAAGGCCGTGCGCGCGAACCCGGCGGACGGTCGCATCGTGCGGCCGAGCAGGCTGTGCGTACACAGCAGCGCATACAGTTCGCCCGTCATGAAGGTGCGAAAGCGCTCGATACGCGAGCCGCGCACGGCCACCCATTTCGAGTGCGTGCCCGGCAGGCCGAACCACCGCAGCGTCTCCGCCCCGTGCGTCGCGCCGCCCGCCTGCAGCGCGCCGACGATCTGCGTCTCCTCGCCGCGCATCACGTTCGCGAGCTCGCCGCGCTGCATCAGCCCCGGCACGATGTGCACGGTCGTCCCGCGCCGCGCACGCACCGCCTGCAGCGACGCGCCGAGCCGCGCCGCGTCGATCGGCACGTCCGCGTACGGCGCCTCGCGCCAGCCCTGCGCACTGCCGACCATGCCCGCCGCGACGACCGGCAGCGCCGGCCACGCATCGAGCCATGCGCCGCACACGTCCTCGAACGCCGCGTCGCAGGCATGCGCGATCGGGACGCCCGCGCCGCCGATCTGCATCACGCCCTTCGCCGCGCCCCGCTCGTCCAGCACGGTATGGGCGCTCGCCATCAGGTACGCGCGCAGCGACGTGGTGCCCCAGTCGAGCGCGATCAGGCGCGGCAACGGCGCTCGTCCGTCGGGCCGTGGTGTTGCCTCTTGCATAGGATTCCTCTTTTTCAGGGTTGACGTGAGCCGCGTTGCCGCCGCGATATCAGAAGAGCGTCTCGATACCCGCATAGACGCCCGTCTGCCCGTGCCCCGGCAGCGGCGACGCACCGAGTCCGTTGCCGTTGCCGAGCCCCGGCGACTGCGGGTTCACGCCCAGATTCGCGTTCGCGCTGTTGAACACGTGCGCGGCCGTCGCGTACAGGAACGTGCGCTTCGACAGGTCGTACATCGCGCCGAGGCCGACGATCGTCGAACGCCCTTCGCCGCTGTGGTCGGCGGTCCACTGGCCGGCGTCGATCTTCATCGAATAGACGGCGCTCTGCAGATGCAGGAACGGCGTCGCGTCGTACGTCACGCCGCCCCAGTAGTAGTTCGCGGTGCGCGACAGGCCGGCCGGCGTATCGGGCGCGCTGTAGCGCGTATAGCCGAGCTGCACCAGCGCGGGGCCGAAACGGTTGCGCACGCCGATGAAGGCTTCCTGGGACGCGGTGAACAGGTTGTCCTCGCGGCCGTACTGGTTGCGGATCTCGTTCCAGATGGCGCGCACCTCGAAGCCGCCGTGCGTGTAGGCGAGCGTCGCGCCGTCCGAGAGCCCCGTCGCGTTCACGTTGTTCGGCGAGCCGCGCAGCCAGCCGTTCGAGCTGTTGCCGAGGTTTGCCTGCAGCGCGAACGAGAAGCCGCCGAAGGTCGGCGATTCGTAGCGGATCCCGTTCGACAGCTTCGGGCCGTTCCTGTACGACGTCAGCGACTCGACCGAATAGTTTTCCTCGAGCAGCGGATCGTACGACCAGATGTAGCTGTTGATGAACGAGCCCTGCCCGAGCCGCAGGAAGCCGTAGCGTTCGTTCCTGAACCCGACCCACGCGCCGCGCTGGAACAGCACGCCGCCGCTGTAGTTGCCGTTGGCCGCGTTGATCGCCGATTCGAGCCAGAACACGGCCTGGTTGCCGCCGCCGAGATCCTCCTTGCCCGTCAGGCCCAGGATGCTGGTCCCCCAGTCGTTGCCTTCCGAGAATCGCGAACCCGTCGAATGCGCGCCGTTCTGCACGCCGCTCAGGTACTGCACGTCGCCGCCGACGCGCCCCCACACCGTGACGCTCGATTCGGCCTGCGCCGCCGCCGGCACCGCCAGTGCCAGCGCCGCGATCCACCCATACTGTCGCATCAAGATCTCCTCCTGTTTTTCGTTCACGCCCTGTCGAAATGGGAAAACGCTTTCCCTCAACGGCAAAAAAATTTCGCGGCGGTTGTCGTGCGTCGTTTTCCGTCGAATGTCGTCCGGAATGCGCGCGTGCTATGCTCGCGAAAAGGGAAAGCGTTTTCATTGTCGACGCGCGATCGCGCTTTTTCAAGGGAATTCTGGCGCCCCAAGGGATACTACCGAGTCCGATCGCGCGGCACGCGACCCCGTGCGCCGCGCGACCGCCGCCGTCGGCGCGCATGCTATGCTCGCCGGCAAAACGCACTGACACTCACTTTCATCGTGGCCAAGATCAACGAAGTCGCCGCTGCCGCAGGCGTCTCCATCGGAACCGTCTCGAAGTTCATCAACAAGACGAAGCGCTTCTCGCCCGACGTCGAGCGCCGCATCGCCGAGGCGATCGATCAGCTCGGCTACGAGTCGAACCCGCTCGCGCGCTCGATGGCCACCGGCCAGACGGGCGCGGTCGGCGTCGTGATCCAGGATATTCTCAACCCGTACTTCACCGCGATGGTCAAGGGCGTCAACCGGATCGCGCAGCGCAACGATTTCGTCGTCCTGATCGTCGACGCCGACGAGAACCGCAAGGGCGAACGCCCCGCGCTGACGAAGCTGAGCCGCCGCGTCGACGGGCTGATCCTGAACACCAGCATGCCCGACGACGACCTGCGCTGGACCGCGAGCCTCGGCAAGCCGGTGGTCGCGGTCGGCTCCGCGCCGCGCGACGGCCTGCTCACGCTGTACTCCGATCCGGTGCGCGCGGGCGAGATGCTCGCGCAGCACCTGCTGATGGAGAAATACCAGCGCTTCGCGTACATCAGCCTGCCGAACGCGCGCGGCGACGACGAACGCCGCGCCGGCGCCGAGCAGGTGCTCGCGCGCGCGGGGCTGCCGCTGCGCACCTTCAGCGTGCCGCGCGCGACCGTCGCCGACGGCGAGCGCGTGTGCGCATCGGTGATGCTGTCGGCCGAGCCGCCCGATGCGGTGATCTGCTACAACGACATGATCGCGGCCGGTTTCATCAAGGAGGCCGAACGGCTCGGCATCGCGATCCCGCACGACGTCGCCGTGTGCGGCTTCGACAATCTCGAACTCGGCAAGCTCACGTCGCCCACGCTGACGTCGATCGACACCGAGACCGAGCGCGCCGGCGAAGTCGCGATGACGACGCTGCTCGACGCGCTCGCGGGCAAGTCGCCCGCCGCGCACGCGATGCTCGACGCGCGGCTCGTCGTGCGCGAATCGACGGTGCGGCCGCGCGAACCGCGCCGCCGCTAGGCGCAACGCGACGCAACCGCCTCCCCCAGCCACGCGCGCGCGACGCGATGCGGCCCGAGCCCGGCCACGCCCGGGCGCGTCTCGAACAGGCTGCCCGCGAGCGGCCCGCGCAGCAGCCCGTCCGCGCTCACGTTGACCGACGCCGACGTGACGAACAGCGTCGCGCGATCGGCGCCGCCGAACGCGACGCTGGTCGGCCGCTGCACGGGCATCTCGACAACCGCGTCGAGCGCGCCGTCCGGCGCGTAGCGATGCAGCCGCCAGCCGTCCCAGACCGCCGACCACACGCCGCCCTCCGCGTCGACCGCCAGCCCGTCCGGCACGCCGCGCGCGTCGCCGAGCGTCGCGAACGGCCGCGCGTTCGACACCTGCCCCGCGTCGGCGTCGAAGTCGTACGCGAGGATCGTGCGGCGGCCGGAATCCGTCACGTACATCGTCGCGCCGTCCGGGCTCCAGCCCATGCCGTTCGCGCACGCGAAGCCGGCCGCCGCGACGCGCGACGCACGGGCGTGCTCGAAGCAATGCAGATCGCCCGGGCCGTCGCCGTCGTCGGCCATCGTGCCGACCCAGAAGCGGCCGCGCGCATCGACCGCGCCGTCGTTGTAGCGCAGCGACGGCCGCGCGTGCGCGGCGTCGGCCAGCCGTTCGAGCGTGCCGTGCGCGGGGTCGAACAGGTGCAGGCCGCTCTTCAGCGCGACGAGCAGCCGCCCGTCGTCGACGCCCGCCACACAGCCGGCCAGCTCCGGCAGCAGCCAGAAGCCCGTCTGCCCCTGGCCGGGCGTATGGCGGTAGAGCGCGGTGCGCTTGATGTCGATCCAGTAGAGCGACGCCGAGCGTTCGCACCAGAGCGGGCCCTCACCCAGGATCGCGTTCGCGCCCTGTACCAGTTTCACTGTCGTCATCGAAATTCGGTGTTATGCATGCGTTCGGCCGCCCGCCGATGCGGCGGGCGGAACCTGCCGGCCGGGCCGGATTCAGAGCGCGCGGCCCGCGTCGTCGAAGAAGTGCGCGTGCCGCAGGTCGACGCGCACGCCGACCGGCTGCCCCGCCGCGACCGCGCAGGCGTCGCGGTTCTGCCGCACCGACAGCGGCCGGTCGTGGCCCGCGAGCTCGACGTAGACGATCGTCGCGTCGCCCAGGTGCTCGGCGTGCGTGACGCGGCCGTCGAGCCCCGTGCCCGGCGCGCCGACCGCGAGGTTCTCGGGCCGGATGCCGAGCTGCAGCGAACCCGACGGCCACGCGCGCGCCTCGCCCGGCGGCGCGGGCAGCGAGCCGCCCGGCACGTCGAGGCGCGGCGCGGCGGCGCCGCCGTGCACGCGGCACGGCAGGAAATTCATCGACGGCGAGCCGAGGAACGACGCGACGAAATGGTTCGCCGGCCGCTCGTAGAGCGTCAGCGGCGAGCCGACCTGCTCGATACGGCCGCCGTTGAACACCGCGATCCGGTCGCCGAGCGTCATGGCCTCGACCTGGTCGTGCGTCACGTAGATCATCGTGCTGCCGAGCTCGCGATGCAGCCGCGCGAGTTCGAGCCGCATCCCGCCGCGCAGCGCCGCGTCGAGGTTCGACAGCGGTTCGTCGAACAGGAACACGCCCGGCTTGCGCACGATCGCGCGGCCGATCGCGACGCGCTGCCGCTGGCCGCCCGACAGCGCCTTCGGCTTGCGGTCGAGCAGCGCCGACAGCCGCAGCGCGTCGGCCGCCTGCCCGACGCGCGTGCGCGTCTCGGCCGCATCGACGCCCGCGAGCTTCAGCCCGAACGCCATGTTCTCGAATACGGTCATGTGAGGATACAGCGCGTAGTTCTGGAACACCATCGCGAGCCCGCGCTTCGCGGCCGGCACGTCGTTGACGCGGCGGCCGTCGATCAGCAGGTCGCCCGACGTGATCTCCTCCAGCCCCGCCAGCATCCGCAACATTGTCGATTTGCCGCAGCCCGACGGACCGACGAACACCATGAATTCGCCGTCCTCGATGTCGAGGCTGACGTCCTTGATCACGTCCGCGCCGTCGTCGTAGCGCTTGCGGATCTGCTTGAGCGACACACTTGCCATGATTGGGTTTCTCCTCGTCCGTTCGTGCCGCTCACCATTCGGCGACCGAGCCATCCTCGCGTCGCCAAACCGGGTTGCGCCAGCGGTGCCCGGTCGCGGCGGCCGCCCTCACCTTCTCCTCGTCGATCTCGACGCCGAGCCCCGGCGCGTCCGGGCGCATCACGTAGCCGCCGTCGAACGCGAACGGAATGCCGCGCGTGTATGCGTACATCGCGTTGTCGTCGTGATAGGCGACGTTGGTCGACTGCTCCTGGATGAACGCGTTCGGCGTGCAGAAATCGATCTGCAGCGAAGACGCGAGCGTCAGGGGCCCGAGCGGACAGTGCGGCGCGACCGCGACGTCGTACGCCTCGGCCATCGCCGCGATCTTGCGCAGCTCCCAGATGCCGCCCGCATGGCTCACGTCCGGCTGCACGATGTCGACCACGCCGTCCTGCAGCAGCGCCTTGAACTGCCAGCGCGTGAACAGCCGTTCGCCGGTCGCGAGCGGCACCGCGCAATCGCGCGCGACCTCGCGCAATGCGTCGTTGTGCTCGGGCAGCAGCAGTTCCTCGTAGAACATCGGGTCGAACGGCGCGAGCGCTTTCGCAAGCGCCTTCGCGACCGGGCGGCGCACGCGGCCGTGGAAGTCGATGCCGAGCCCGACTTCCTTGCCGATCGCGTCGCGCACCGTGGCGAAGCGCGCGACCGCGCGATCGATCGCCGCCGGCGATTCGATCCAGTCGGTCGCGTTGACGACGCCCATCTTCAGCGCGGTGTAGCCGGCTTCGACGAGCTGCCGCGCGTTCGCGGCCATCTCTTCCGGCGTATCGCCCTTCACGTGCGCATAGACGCGCGCCTTCTCGCGCACCGGGCCGCCGAGCAGGTCGTAGACGGGCACGCCGAGCGCGCGCGCCTTGATGTCCCACAGCGCCTGCTCGATGCCCGAGATCGCGCTCGTCAGGATCGGGCCGCCGCGATAGAAACCGCCGCGGTACATGACCTGGAACAGGTCCTCGATATGCCGCGGGTCGCGGCCGATCAGGTAGTCGGCGAGTTCGTGCACGGCGGCCGCGGTGGTGGCCGCGCGCCCCTCGACGATCGGCTCGCCCCAGCCGGCGAGGCCCTCGTCGGTGCTGACCTTCACGAACTGCCAGCGCGGCGCGACCGCGAATGTTTCGATTTCAGTGATCTTCATGTGGAGGAACGGGTCCGGTTGAACAGCAGCGCCGACATGCCGTTGTCGGCGACGAGATCCGCGCCGGCGATGCCGGCCGCCGCATCCGACAGCAGGAACGCGGCGATCCGGCCGATATCGGCCGGTTCGTTGATGCGCTGCGCGGGATGCAGCGCGCGATACGCGTCGAGCAGCGCGGGATCGCGCTCGAGCGCCGCGCCGATCGGCGCGTTCAGCGTGAAGCCGGGGCTCAGCGTGTTGACGCGGATGCGCTGCGGCGCGAGGCTCGTCGCCATCGCGCGCGACATCGCGACGATGCCGCCCTTGGTCGCCGCGTACATCTCGAAGCCCGGCACGCTCGCGCCCGCATGATTCGACGCGAGGTTGACGATCGCGCCGCCGCCGGCGCGCGCGATGCGCGGCGCCGCGAGCTGCGCGCACTGGAACATCGCTCGCAGGTTGGTGCGGTACAGGCGGTCGCAGTCGTCGAGCGTGAACGCGTCGAACGGGCCGTGCAACGTGATGCCCGCGTTGTTGACGAGCCCGTCGAGCCGGCCGTGGTGCGCGTCCACGCGCTCGAACAGCGCGGCGACGCTCGCCGGCTCCGCGACGTCGGTCTCGACGAACAGCGCATCGCGGCCGCCGAGCCGTTCGCGCACCGCGCCGGCGCGCGCGGCGTTCTTCTCGGCGACGACGACCCGCGCGCCGCATTGCGCGAGCACCTCGACGATGCCGAGGCCGATGCCGTCGCCGCCGCCCGTGACGACGACCACGCGGCCGTCGAGCGATTCGAATGGATTCATGGTTTCACCCCTTGACCGCGCCGGCCGTGATGCCCGCGACGATCCTGCGCTGGAGCAGGAAGAACAGCACGAGCAGCGGCAGCGTGCCCATCACGGCCGCCGGGAACAGCTTGGTCGGATCGATGTCGTTGGTGCCGATGAAGCGGAACACCGCGACCGTGATCGTGAACTTCGACGCATCCGTCAGGAACAGCAGCGGATAGACGAGGTCGTTCCACACCGACAGCGTGACGAACATCGCGAGCGTGCCCGTGATCGGCCGCAGCAGCGGCAGCACGATGTACCAGTACACCTGCAGCGGGCCGCAGCCGTCCATCACCGCGGCTTCCTCGAGTTCGAGCGGAATCCGTTTCAGGAAGCTGGTGTAGAAGAACACGCCGAGCGGCAGGCTCTGCACGGTGTAGGCGAGCACGACGCCGAGATACGTGTTGAGCAGGTGCAGGTCGCGGAACAGCACGTAGAGCGGCGTCAGGCTGACGAACATCGGGATCGTCAGGCCGAGCGTCAGCACGATGTAGACCGCGCCCGACAGCCGGCCCTTCACGCGCGCCAGCGGATACGCGGCGAGCGACGACAGCAGCGCGACCAGGCACGTGACCGCGAGCGTGATGCCGATCGTGTTGGCGACGCTGCGCCAGTAGTTCATTTGCGTGAACACGGCCGCGTAGTTGCCGAAGAACACGTGGTCGGGCAGGCCGAGCGGGCGCGCGATGATGTCGTCGCCGGTGCGCAGCGACATCAGCACCATGTAGATCGTCGGCAGCAGCACGATCGCGACGATCGCGATCGCGGCGACGAGCCGCGCGCAGCCCGGCACGCGGCGCAGCAGCGCGCCGGCGCGCCGCCCGCCGGCCGACGTGCCGGCGGCCGGGCGGCCTTCGTGAAAGCGTTGACGGATGACGTTCACAGGTTGTCCTCCCGGCGGCGCAGGATCGTGTTCTGCGTGGTGGCCACCACCACCACGATCGCGAGCATGATCATCGACAGCGCACTCGCGAAACCGAACTTGTAGTCGTTGAACAGGCTGTGGAAGATCTGCAGCCCGAGCGTGGTCGTCGCGCCGTCCGGCCCGCCGTTGGTCAGCACGAGCGGCAGCTCGAAGGTCTTCAGCGTGCCGATCGTGCTCAGCGTGATGTTCACGGTGAACGCCGGCGCGAGCAGCGGCAGGTCGATGCGCGTGAAGCGCACCCATGCGTTCGCGCCGTCGAGCTTCGCCGCGTCGTGCAGCTCCGCCGGAATGTTCAGGTAGCCGGCCAGGAAGATCGCCGTCGAGTAGCCGACGTACATCCACACGTGCACGGCCGTGACGGCCGGCAGCGTGACCGACGGATCGCCGAGCCACACCTGCTGCAGCGCGTCGAGATGCACGAGATGCAGCAGTTCGTTGATGCCGCCGCCGAGCGGCGAGTACAGGTACTCCCACACGAATCCGGCGATCACCGCCGAGAACATGCTCGGCACCAGCAGCCCGACCCGCAGCGCGCCGCGCAGCCGCGGCAGCGAGAACAGCAGCGCCGCGAACAGCAGCCCGAGCCCGTTCTGCACGATCACGACGATCGCCGCATACGTGAACGTGACGACGAGCGTGTGCAGGCTCGCGGGATCGCGGAACGCGGCGGCATAGTTCGCGAGCCCGATCCAGTGCGCATCGCCCACGCCGGAAAAATCCGTCAGGCTCATCCGCGCGGCCTTGAACAGCGGATACAGGCTCAACAGCGCGTACAGCGCGAGCGCCGGCACGGCGCACCACAGCAAGGTCCGGTTACGCTTCATCGCGCGCCTCCCTGGTCGAACCGCACCGCGCGCCGGCGCGCGGTGCGGGAAATGTCGGCGGACGGGCGGCTCATCGCGCGGCCGCATCCCAGCGGGCGAGCAGCTTCGCCGGGTCCTGCCCGATGTCGAGGAAATACGCGGACATCGAATTCCAGATCGCCGTGAACAGCGTGCCGGTCCACACGCCCTTCGGATACAGCACGACATGGCCGTTCTTCTGCGCGGCCGCATAGGGCTGCGCCTGCGGCGGCATCGCGTCGCTGCCGCCCTCGAACGGGCTGAATCCCGCTTCCGCGTCGAGGAACTGGCGGTCGTTGTCGGGACGCGCCCAGAACGCCAGCCACTTCTTCGCGGCGTCGGCCTGGTGCGACGCCGCGTTGATCGCCCACGCGGTGCCGAGCATGTCGAGCGCGACGGGCCCGTTGCCGGGCACCAGCGCGGGCAGCGGCGCGAACTGGAACGACAGCCCCTTCGTCGCGCTGAACTTCGCGATGTTCCATGCGCCCTGCGGCATCATCGCGACGCGGCCGGCCTGGAATTCGGTCAGCCCCGTGCTCCATGCGCTCACGCCGTCGTTCAGGCGCGGCGCGAAGCACTTCGCGTCCGCGAGCGTCTTCAGCGCGGCCACCGATTGCCTGAACGCCGGATCGGCCGCGAAGCGCGCGCTGCCCGCGCCGACGAACGATTCGGCCCGCGCGGTGGCATCGCCGCCGCCGGCCGCGAGCCCGGACGCGATCACGAGCGCCGCGGGCGCCCAGCCTTCCTTCGCGGGCAGCAGCATCGGCGTGATGCCGGCCGCCGCCAGCTTGCCGCAGGCGGCCTTCAACTGGTCGACGTCGGCGGGCACCGTCGCGACGCCGGCGCGCCTGAGCAGGTCGAGGTTCGCGAACAGGCCGATGCCGACCAGCTCCATCGGCAGCATGTAGGTCTTCCCGCCGATCTGCGCATGGCCGCGCACGCCGCGCCAGATCGTCGGCACCCACTTCTCGCCGCTCAGGTCCAGCAACTGGTGCGCCCCCTGCCATTGCCGCATCAGCTCGCGATCGACCATCAGCACGTCGGGCCCGTTGCCGCCCTGCAGCCGCGACGACACGACCGTCGTCGTGTCGTTGCGCGACATGTACTCGAACTTGACCTTGATGTCGGGGTTTTCCTTCTCGAACCTTGCGATCAGCGCCGCCATGTTGGCGGGCTCGGCGCCGCCGCCCTTCCAGCCCGTCACGTCGAGCGTGACCGGCGCGGCGCACACCTGCGCCGCCAACACCGAAAGGACTGCGAAAGTTGCCGCCCGAAGCCTGTTGAACATCTGCTGTCTCCACGTTGTTGTTGAATCGTTGCGCACGGCCAGTGGCGCACGGCCGGCGGTGCACGGCGAGTGCCGCATGGCCGGCGGCGCGCAGCGTGCGATCCGGCCGCGCCCCGTCGCCCGTCGCGCAGGAAACCCGCGTTTCCCCGTCATCCGATTCACTTGGGAAAGCGCTTTCCCTATTGTGTCGCACAACCTCCCCGGCTTGCAAGCGCCGGGGCGGACCGATCGTCTAGGGGATATCCCGGGGGCCTGTCGCGACGGGTGCGGGCGGCCCGTGCACGAACGGATCGAGCGGCCTTCGCGCCGAAGGCGCTATCATCGGATGTGCGACTTTCGTCCGGCCCTTTTTTGCCGGCCCACTTTCAACTCGTTCAACCGACATGACAACGACTACCGAACGCGTGGACGGCGCCGCCCAGCATCTCGTCGCCGCCCGCCATGCCGGCTCGCCCGGCCCGCTGCTGCCCGATACGCTGCGCCCCGAGAATGTCGAAACCGCGCTGGCGATCCAGCAACGCGTGGCCGACCTGCTCGGCGAACCCGTCGGCGGATGGAAATGCGCGCTGCCGCCGCCCGACCGCGTGATCCTCGCGCCGATCTTCGCGTCGACGATCCGCGCGGCCGACGCGCCGTACCGCGTCGTCGGCGGGCCGATCGTGCGGATCGAACCGGAGATCGCCTTCGTGCTCGATCGCGACCTGCCCGCGCGCGACCGGCCGTACGACGTACAGGACGTCCGCGCCGCGATCCGCGAAGTGCGCATCGTGCTCGAGGTGCTCGGCTGCCGCTATGCGGAGCCGGCGCGCGCGTCGAAGTTCGAGCTGCTCGCCGACGGGCAGTTCAACCAGGGCCTGTGCGTCGGGCCGGTCGTGCCCGGCGGGCTGGACGCGCCGCTCGAGACGCTCGCGCTGTCGTTCGAGGGCGCGCTGAACCGTGCGATCGACGGCCGCCATCCGGACGGCGATCCGCTGAAGCCGCTGGTGTGGCTCGTCAATTTCCTCGCGTCGCGCGGCGATGCCGTGCGCGCCGGGCAGATCGTGACGACCGGCTCGTATGCGGGGGCGATCGACGTGCCGCTCGGCGATGCGCTGACGGTCCGCTTCGGCGACCTCGGCAGCCTGTCGGTGACGTTGACGGCGTGACGCGCGCGGCGCGCCTGCCGATGCGCCCGGGTTCAGGTACGCCGCCGCGCGACCGGCCGTGACGGCAGCGTCATCGCGGCCACGCCTGCGACGACGCACCCGAGCCCCAGCCATGCCGACGTCGACAGCGACTCGCCGAGCAGCACGACGCCGATGCCGACGCCGATCGGCACGCGCAGGTAGGCCTGCGCCGTCGCGCCGACCGAACCGAGCGTCTGCACGAGGCGGAAGTAGATGACGAACGCCAGCGCGGTCGAGAACACCGCGAGCGCGACAAGCGCCATCAGCGAGTGCGGCGACGGGTGAAGCGTCCACGGGCGATCGACGACGAGGCTGGCCGGCACCAGCACGATCGCGCCGACGATCAGCGAGCCGGCGGCCGGCGCCGCGGGCGGCAAATCCTTGAAGCCGCGCCCGTAAATCGCGGCGCCCGCGTAGCAGACGGTCGCCGCGACGATCGCCAGTTGCGGCACGAGCTGCCGCCCCAGCCCTTCCAGCGCGCCGACGCCGACCACCAGCGCGATGCCGGCGAGCCCCGCGACGACGCCGAACAGCTTGCGCGGCGTCAACGTCTCGTGGCGGGTGATCAGCCACGTGCCGAGAAACGCGAGGACGGGCGACGCGGAATTGAGGATCGTCGCGAGGCCGGCTTCGACCGAACGCTCGGCCCATGCGATCAGCGTGAACGGCACGACGCTGTTCAGCAGCGCCTGCACGGCGAAACGACGCCACACGGCGGGATCGCGCGGCATCGCGACGCGGCGGATGCGCATCCACAGCAGCAGCGCCGAGCCCGCGATCAACGTGCGCGCGGCGATCAGCGTCAGCGGCGGGATCGTCTCGACGCCGATCCGGATGAAGGTGTAGGACGCGCCCCACAGCGTCGAGAGCGTCAGGAGCAGCAGCAGGTCCGCGACGGCGGGCGCTCTGGTGGGCGTGGCGGAATGCATGTCGGGTCGCTCGCGTTCGTGGTCCGTGACGGGGGCATGATCGACGCGCTCGGTACGCGTCATGCGAACGGATTGTGCGGGCGGCAGCGCGCGAACGCTTCGGCGTGACGCGAAATATGGATTGCAGCCCGCTCGGCCGCGCCCGGCGCATGCCGAATCCGGCGCGCCGTTCCGATATGCTTGTCGGATGCCGGGTTCGGGCCGAACCGCCCCCATGGAAACGGAGTGTCTGCGATGAATCGAGCGACGGCGCCGCGCAACGGCGCCCCCTGCTTCCGGGCAGCAAACGAGCGCGATGTCGACGCGCTCGTCCGGCTGATCAATTCGGCCTACCGCCCGACGACGGCCGAGGCCGGATGGACGCACGAGGCGGCCATCGTCGACGGGCCGCGGATCACGGCGCGCCAGGTCGCCGAGACGCTGGAGACGCCCGACACCGTCTTGCTCGTCGCCGAGATCGAAGGACGGGTTGCCGGTTGCATCGAAGTCGCGGCGACCGGCCCCGAGGCCCGCATCGGCACGCTGGCCGTCTCCCCGTCGATGCAGGATCGCGGGCTCGGCAAGGCGTTGCTGCACGAGGCCGAGCAGCTCGCGCGCCGCCGCTGGCAGATCGGCAAGGCCGTCATGGTCGTCCTGTCGGTCCGGCATGAACTGATCGACTTCTACGTGCGCCGCGGCTACGCCCGCACGGGCGAGCGGACGCGCTACCCGGTCGATGCGGGTGTCGGCATGCCCCGCGACGCCGACCTGACGATCGAGACGTTGACGAAAGACCTCGCGCGCGACTGACGCGGCCGGCGATCCGGGCGCGACGGCGTCCCGCATCGCCGCGACCATCCCGTTATCGTGCGTGCTAACGTTGCACATCATCGCGCGCCGCCTTCACGCTCCTATCCCGCCATGTCGCTGACACCGCTTCCCGCCCTGTTCGACGAAACCCTGCGCACCGTCGCGCGCCGCTACCGGCTGCCGCCGCTCGACGGCGCGCCGTCGCCGGCCGATGCCGTGAACCCGGCCGCCACCCTCGCCCACGTGATCGAGGCGGCACGCCGGATGCACGACGACGGCCGGGCGCCCGACGCGGCACTGCGGCAGCGCTTCATCGACGCCCTCGCGCAGATGATCCGCGACGCGATGGATCCGCATGCCGGCGATCCCGCCTTCCAGGCCTCGGTGCTGCGGCACGACGCGCCGAGCGTGCGCGAATACGCATCGTTGTCCGCGCACGCAGAGCAGGACCGGCGCGCGCTGCATTCGGCCGTCAATGCGATCGCGCATCCGGCCAAACTCGCGCGCAGCGCGCAGGCGTGGCAACGCGACGGGCTCGCGCGGCTGCACGCAGCCGCCACCGAAACGGCGTGGGCCGACCTGCACGCAACCTTGCTGCACCTGCTCGCACTGCCCGACATGGCGACCGATCCCGGGTTCGCGCAGGACATCGTCCGGCTGAAGGACAGCCCGGCGCTCGAACGCATGCTGCGGGTCGGCGCGCTGGCGTCGGACGAACACGTTCGCCGCTACCGCGCGCTCTGGGTCCGGCAGGGCCCGCCGGAAGGCAGCACGATCGCGCTCGCGCAGGGCGTCGCGTCGCAGCAGCGCGGCGCGGCCGTCGAGGCGCTGGCCGCGCAGGCGCTCGACGCGCTGGCCCGCCGGCTCGAAGCCGTGGACGCCCGCCGCACGTACCGGGTGATCACGTCGATGCGCGTGCCGTCGTCGATCCCGGGCCGGCACGACCGCGCGAAAACCGAATGGGACGCGCTCCTGCTCGAACGCCCGCGCGGCGACGACCCGGCATCCGCCTGGAACGTCCGCTTCCTCGTCGAGGCGAAGGCCTCGGCGGATGCCGCGACGACCGACCTGCCACGGCTGCTGCGCGGCCTGAACCTGCTCGCGCAGGCCGACCCGGGCACGACCTATTCGTTCGAGACGCATCAGGGCACGGTACGCGTGCACGGCGCGTCGCTGCGCGCGCTGACGACCGACGACGCGGCGCTGCAACGGGAAGTGCTCTATTGCTGCGATGCATCGGCGGACCCGACGCCGCGCCTGCTGGGCGCCGCGAGCCGGATGCAGCTGCTGTCGGCGCAAGCCAGCCTCGACTATGCGAGCGCGCTCGCGCAACGGCCGGACGCCGACCCGGCCGGCCTCGGCGTCGTCTGGCATGCGCTGCTGACGCTGCCGCAATGGCGCGCGGTGCTGCATCAATACCCGTCGTTGCGGCAAGTCCGCGAACTGATGGTGGCGATCGACGACCTGCGGGCCGCGATCGACGACGCCGCCGACGACGGCGTTGCCAGCAGCGTGTGCGCGTGACGCGCGAGCGCTGGCGTCGCGCGCCGCCCGCCCGGCCGGCACGCACGCCGGAAGGCCGCCGCAGGTTCAGCGGGCGCCGGGTGCCCTGATCGGCCCCGCCGGTGCGGTACGATACGCGCCGGGGCACGACGCCCCCTGAGAGACCCGGCCGTCGCGGCCCCACCTCCGCACAAGAAAAATGCCAACAACCCGATTGCTGCACCGAAACCTGTTTGCCGCGCTGGCGGCCAGCCTGCTCTGGATTCCGGCCGCCCGCGCCAGCGGGGACGACGGCTGCTATGCGCCGGCCACGCTCCGGCAAGCCGGCTATTCGTGCGCCAACGTGCCGATGCTGAGCCCCGCCAACGACACGCGCGTCAACGCGATGCTGATGATGGTGGACAGCGGCAAGGTCGCGCAGGTGTTTCCGGACCCGAAGACCATCCCGGCGAAGGATCGCATCAACCAGATCATCGTGCCGTTCCCGATGGACTTCTCCGGATGGATCGACATCGGCCAGAAGCAGCCCGACAAGGGCGGCGGCACGGCGGATGCCGATGCGTCGTCGAGCCAGTACGCCGACGGCGAAGGCAGCATCTGCCGCAGCATGAGCGCGGGCGTCGACGCGTTCAACGACGCGCTGACGGGCGCCGGCGGCCTCCCCGCCGACGAAGCCGCCCGGCTGCGCGCCGCGCGTACCGACATCGCGCAGAAAACCTGCGCCGCGGGCGGCGCGAACGCCGCGTGGACGAAGCCGCCGGTCAAGTCGCCGCTCGGCCAGCAGTTCGCCGCGTACCTCGACGGCACGAACGCGTTCTACCGCGACGACTTCCTCACGGCGACCCGTGCGTTCGCGAACGCCTCGCACAGCGCGAACCCGTGGCTGAAGGAAACCGGGCTGTACATGGTCGGGCGCGCGCAGTTGAACGCCGCGCAGGCCGACGCGTTCAACAACGACAACCCCGCGCCGTCGCGCGACCGCGTGACGAAGGTGTCGCTCGACGCCGCGAACACGGTGTTTCGCACCTATCTGAAGGTGTATCCGCAGGGGCTCTACGCGGCTTCCGCGACGGGGCTGCTGCGGCGCGTCGCGTGGCTCGGCGGGAACGTCACGCAACAGGCCGACCTCTACGGCCGCGCGCTCGCGCGCTGGTCGCCGGAGACGTCGAACGTGCCGCTGATGCAGCTGGCGAACGAACTCGACAGCAAGCTGCTGTTCGGCTCGGAACTCGACGCGCGCCAGATCCAGTCGCCGACCGTGCTCGCGACCGTCGACCTGCTGCGCATGCGGCTCTCGAACAGCAGCGATCCGGGCACCAGCAAGCCGCTGACGCTCGACGAGCTGCAGGCGCAGAAGCCGCGCTTCGCGAACGCGCCGGTGCTCTACGACTACCTGCTCGCGACCTGGTATGTCCAGATCGGGCACAAGCCGGAGGCCGCGCTCGCCTTGCTGCCGCAGACGCCGGCCACGCCGCTCGACTACTTCGGCCTGAGCCAGCAGGCGCTGCGCGGGTTCGCGCTGGAGGATAGCGGCCAGGGCGACAAGGCCCGCCAGCTGTGGCGCGACCTGATCCCGCTCGCGAAGCTGCGCTTCCAGCGCGAGGCGCTGGAGCTCGCGCTCGCGATCAACCTGGAGCAGGCGGGGCTCGTCAACGACGTGTTCGCCGACGATTCGCCCGTGCAGAACGCCGCGATCCGCGCGATCCTGCTGCAGCACTCGGCCAATGCGGACCTGCTGCGCGCGCAGGCGCAAAACCAGGCGGCCGGCGGCGCGATCCGCGACACCGCGCTGTACACGCTGCTGTACAAGGAGCTCACCCGTTCGCGCTACGCCGACTTCGTCGCCGACGCCGCGCTGGTATCCGGCACGCCGGCCGATCCGCTGAAGCCGTTCGTCGCGGCCGGCGCCAAGAACGAGGACGGCTATGCGTGCCCGTCCGCCCGCGACATCGCCACGGCGCTCCAGCAGAACCCGGGCGACGCGAAGGCGCTGAACTGCCTCGCCGATTTCGTGCGCCTGCATCCGCCCGCGTCGGGCGTCGACAGTGACCCGGTGCCGCCGTGGACGCGCAATGCGTCGACGGCAACCGCCACGCGCGTACCGCCGACGCTCGGCGCGGCGCCCTCGCAGTTCGCGGGCAAGCCGTACGAGCGGATGCCGAGCTACGTGACGGTGATGGCCGATGCGCAGGCGAACCCGAACGACCGCGCCTACGCGTTCTACCGCGCGATCAAGTGCTATGCGCCGGGCGGCAACAACGAATGCGGCGGCAAGGACGTGCCGAAGAACGCGCGCAAGCGCTGGTTCGACACGCTGAAGAGCACCTACCCGGGCAGCCCGTGGGCGCAGAAGCTCCGCTACTACTGGTAAGCACGCGCCGCGTGAGGCGCATCGCGTGCCTCGCGCTGCTGCTGGCCGCGCGCGTCGCGCCGGCCGGCACCGTCGACGCCGCCCGGTACGACGCGTTCTGGCTGTGGGCCGGCGTGAAGCCGCAGGCCATCGTGCGCGACGCCCGCGCCGTCTACGTGCTGCAAGGGCAGATCGAGGCGGCGCCGCGCGACGAATCGCAGGTGCGCGTCATCGCGCAGGGCGTCGCGCTGCCGCCCGCGCCACATGCGCGCGTGTGGCTCGTCTACCGGGCGCATACGCTGCGCTGGACGCCGCGCGTCACGCAGATCATGCTCGCGCAGCTCGAGCGCTGGCGCGCGTCGGGCCGCACGATCACGGGCATCCAGATCGACTTCGATGCGCGCACGCGCCACCTGCAGGACTACCTCGAATTCCTGCGGACGCTGCGCGCGACCCTGCCCGCCGATTGCCGGCTGAGCATCACGGGGCTGCTGGACTGGAGCAGCCGCATCGATACCGACCAGGTCAACCAGCTCAGGGGCATCATCGACGAAGTGGTCGTGCAGACCTACCAGGGCCGCCGCACGATTCCCGACTATGCGAACTACCTGCCGCGCGTCGCGCGGCTGCAGTTGCCGTTTCGCATCGGCATCATCCAGGGCGGCGAGTGGGACGCGCCGCCGTATCTCGCGACGAATCCGTGGTTCCGCGGCTACGTCGTGTTCCTGCGCAACGGCTAGCGGCCGGCCACGCCCGCGCTCCGCTTCAATCCGGGCGCGGCGAACGCGCGTCCACGTACACCCATGCCGCGACGCCCGACTCGAGCACGACGCGATCGCGCCGGTACGCGTCGACTTCGTAATCGTCCGCGTGCTGCAGTTCTTCGCGCGTGATGGCAAATACGGTGCCGGTCACGCGGTCGGCCGGCTCGCCGGTACGGGTCACCACCGGATGATGCGTCTTCCCGCTCGTCGCGACCACGTCCGGATCCTCGATCTTCAGCATCGTCATCGCGTAGCCGGGCATCGCGTCCGCGCGCCCGTCGAGCTTGCGGCCGAAGGTGGCGAGCTGTACCTGCTCGAGTTGCAGCGTGCCGTACGAGAAGAGTTGCTCGGAGAAAGTCGGGGTCGTGCTGGACATGATGGCATTCGGCAAGGAAGTCAGGAAAAACGAAGCGTAACGCGAATCGCCGATACGTTCACGCAGCATCCACGATCGCACTGCCGAGCCCGGCGAGCGCGATCGCGAGCAGCGCGAGCGCCGACGATGCGACGATCCAGCGTTGCTTGCGCTGGATCAGCGGATGGTTGATCGCGGCCATGTAGCCGGCCATGATCGTGAAATCGACCGCGATCCACAGCACGGCCAGGATGGCCAGGCTCACGCGCGAGTCCGGCGTGATGCCGACGAACTGCGGAAAGAACGCGACGAAGAACAGCAGATCCTTCGGGTTCGCGATGCCGACGAGAAAACCGCGCACGGGGCCGGGCAATCCCCGCGACGGCGCGACCGGCGCGCCCACCGCCGCGTCGCGGGCGTCGCGCGCACGGCCGGCACGCGATTCGCCGAGCAGCGTCCGGATCGCCAGCACCGCGATGAACACGCACCCCGCCATGTGCAGCCCCGTCAGCAAGCGATCGCTGACGAGCACGACGCCGAACACCATCAGCATCGCGCCCGCGATCATCACGAGGCTCGCGGCATTCGCGCCCACCGCGGTCAGCATGCCCTGGCGAAAGCCGCGCCGCGCGACGGTGCCCGTCACGAGCATGATGACCGGGCCCGGCGTCGCGATGAGCAGCACGATTGCCGCCAGATAGCCGAACAGCAGCGGATAGTGGAGTGTCATGATAAAAAGTTGTCGAATGGTTTGACGCGCGCACCTGTCACGGTGGCATCATGGAAGCCCGACGCGTCGAATCGCGCGGCCTGATGCAGTATTGCGCGCCGGCCTCACGTCGGAAAAACGGAAAATCCTGTCGCATGACATGAGTTTTATTCATATTCGAAACCCGTGAAGGCCAAACCGCTGCCCCCCGTCTATGCACTGCGCGCGTTCGAAAGCGCCGCGCGCACCGGCTCGTTCACGCTGGCCGCCGAAGAGCTGAGCCTGACGCAGAGCGCCGTCAGCAAGCACGTGAAGACGCTCGAGGCCTACTTCGGCCGGAAGCTGTTCGTCCGGCGCGGGCCGAAAATGACCGTGACGGCGGAAGCCCGCATCTTCGCGTCGGGGCTCAGGCGCGGTTTCCGCCAGGTCGAGGAAGCGTGCATGCTGTTCCAGACGCAGCGCGACGTGTTGCGGCTCAAGGCGCCGTCCACGCTCACGATGCGCTGGCTGCTCGACGCGCTGGCCGCCTTTCGCGGCACGCGGCCCGCGTTCGAGGTGCAGATCGCGAGCGTGTGGATGGATATCGATACCGTCGACTTTTCCAGCGAGTCCTACGATTGCGCGATCCTGCTCGGCACCGGCCGGTTCGGCGAGAACACCCAGTGCGTGAAGCTGTTCGACGAGTGGCTGATTCCGGTGTGCTCGCGCGCAACCGCGACCGTCGCCCGCACGAACCCGGCTGCCTGCGAACTGATCCACCCGTCGCCCGATCGGCGCGACTGGCGACGCTGGCTCAAGGGCAGCGGCCACGACCTGGAGGTGGACATCACGCGCGGGCAGGTGTTCGACATGCTCGAACAGGGGATTGCGGCGGCCATCGCGGGCCACGGCATTTCGATCGGCGACCTCGCGCTGTGCGCGCGGGCCGTCGACGAGAAGCAGCTCGTACTGCCGTTCAAGACAGCCGTCAGCAGCGGCGACGCGTACTACCTCGTGTGGCCGGAAGACTCCGGTAAGGCCGCGCAGGTGCGCGAACTGCATGCGTTCCTTGCCGACCGGATGCCGCGTCTCGCGCATCCGGGCATCCGCTTCAACGACATCGGCTGAAGCGCGCGGCCGGCGACGGGCGGCGCGTCTCGCGGGGCGGCCGGAGGGCCCGGCCGTCGGTCACGGCGCGGGCCCGCGGCGACGCCGTTACGCCTGCACGAAAGCCAGCAGGTCGGCGTTGAGGACGTCCGCGTTGACCGTCAGCATCCCGTGCGAGTAGCCCGGGTAGGTTTTCAGCGTGCCGTTCTTCAGCAGCTTGATCGACTTCAGCGCGGCATCCGCGATCGGCACGATCTGGTCGTCCTCGCCATGCAGCACGAGCGTCGGGACGGAGATCGACTTCAGGTCCCCGGTCTGGTCCGTTTCCGAGAATGCCTTGATGCCGTCGTAGTGGGCCTTCGCGCTGCCCTCCATCCCCTGCCGCCACCAGTTCCGGATCACGCCCTGATGCACGGTCGCGCCTTCGCGGTTGAAACCGTAGAACGGGCCGCTCGGCACGTCGAGGAAGAACTGCGCGCGATTGTCGGCGAGCGCCTTGCGGAAGCCGTCGAACACTTCGATCGGCAGGCCTTCGGGGTTCGATGCGGTTTTCACCATCAGCGGCGGCACCGCGCTGACCAGCACGGCCTTCGCGACGCGACCGGCCGGCTCGCCGTGCTTCGCGACGTAGCGGGCCACTTCGCCGCCGCCGGTCGAGTGGCCGATATGCACCGCATTGCGCAGGTCGAGCGCTTCGACGACCGCGAACGCGTCCGCCGCGTAATGATCCATGTCGTGGCCGTCGGAGACCTGCGCCGAACGGCCGTGGCCGCGCCGGTCGTGCGCGATCACGCGGTAGCCCTTCTCGACGAAGAAGAGCATCTGCGCATCCCAGTCGTCGCCGGACAGCGGCCAGCCATGATGGAACATGATGGGCTGCGCATCCCTCGGGCCCCAGTCCTTGTAGAAAATCTCGACGTGATCCTTCGTGGTGACGTATGGCATCGCGATTGACTCCTGTGATGTGGACGAACACGGCACATTGGCCGGAAGCCATTATCGGCCATTATTGTGAAACCCCCGCGCCACGGTGCAGACGCGCTCGCCGCCCTTGCTCCGGCGGGTACGCGGGCGGTTGCACGGTCGCGCTGCGTTGCAGCAACGACACCCGCACGCGACGCGGCGCCCGGATTCCCGCGCGCCGTCGCACCGCGCATCAGACGTCCGTCGACACCGTCACGGCCTCCCATGCGCGAATCTCGTCGCCGAGCGCGTCCAGCTTGTTGCGCACGAGCCGCAGCGCATCGCTGCCGAGCAACAGGTGCGCCGGCGGATGCTCCGCCGCGATCGCCGCGAGCATCGCCCGCGCGGCCTTCGCGGGATCGCCCGGCTGCTTGCCGCTTCTCTCCTCGCGCGCCTGGCGGATCGGGTCGAACAGCGCGTCGTAATCCGCGATCGCGCGCGGCGTGCGGACCATCGAGCGGCCGGCCCAGTCGGTGCGGAACGAACCCGGCGCCACGGCCGTCACGAAGATGCCGAACGGCGCGAGTTCCTTGCCGGCGGCTTCGGAAATCCCTTCCAGCGCGAACTTGCTGCCGCAGTAGTAGGCGATGCCCGGCATCGTGATGTGGCCGCCCATCGACGTGATGTTCAGGATGCGGCCGCGCCGCCGCGCCCGCATGAACGGCACGACGGCCTTCATCATCGCGACCGCGCCGAACACGTTCACGTCGAACTGCCGGCGCAGCTCCGCGAGCGGCGCCTCTTCCATGATGCCTTCGTGTCCGTAGCCGGCGTTGTTCACCAGCACGCCGACGGGCCCGACGTCCGCTTCGATCGCCGCGACGACGCCGTCGATGCGATCGAAATCCGTCACGTCGAGCACCCGCGCGAAAGCCGCATCGGCGGACAGCGCCTCGAATTCCCGCGCCGCCTGCGCGCTTCTGACGGTGCCGACGACCGTGTAGCCGGCCGCGAGCGCCTCCTGTGCAAGCGCGCGGCCGAAGCCGCTGCTGACACCGGTGATGAGCATGAGATTGCCTGATGCCATTTGCGTTTCTCCCGAGTATCGATTGATGCATGCATACTAGTCTGGCCAACGATGCCGGATAAGCCCGATTCCGCTGATTTTCTTGCACAAAACTATGAGTGCCACACCCGCATCCCTGTCGCCGCCCTCGCCGTCGCCGCGCGACCGGAAGCGCCTGGCCGCGCTGCTGCGCGCACTGGCGCCCGACGAAGGCTACAACCTGACGGCGCTGCCGAGCGTGCGCATCCTGCGTTCGAACCGCGCGCTGTCGCGCACGCCGGTGCTGTACGACCCGGGCATCGTGATCGTATGCCAGGGCTGCAAGCGCGGCTATTTCGGCGGCGAACGCTACCTGTACGACGCGCATCACTACCTGGCGGTATCCGTACCCGTGCCGTTCAGCATGGAAACCGACGCCACGCCCGAGCGCCCGCTGCTCGCGCTGTACCTGCACCTCGATTTCACGATGGCCGCCGAACTCGCGGCGCAGATCGACCGCGAAGGCATGCCCGAACCCGTGCAGGCGCCGCGCAGCATGATGTCGACGCCGATGGATGGCGCGATGCACGCATCGGTGCTGCGTTTCGTCGAGGCGATGCAGCGGCCGCTCGACGCGGCGGTGCTCGGCCCCGCGCTGCTGCGCGAGCTGTACTTTCGCGTGCTCACCGGCGCGCAGGGCAGTGCGCTGCGCAGCGCGCTGGCAATGCGCGGACAGTTCGGCCGGATCGGCCGGTCGCTGCGCGTCATTCACGCCGAATACGCCCGACCGCTCGACGTGACGCAGCTGGCCGACGAAGCCGGCATGAGCGTGCCGAGCTTTCACAGCCACTTCAAGGCGATCACGCAGGTGTCGCCGATGCAGTACCTGAAGTCGACGCGACTGCATCAGGCGCGCTTGCTGATGGTGCGCGAGGACCTGACGGCGGAGGCGGCCGGCCATGCGGTCGGTTACGCGAGCCCGTCGCAGTTCAGCCGCGAATTCAAGCGCCTGTTCGGCCTGACGCCGGCGAAGGAGGCGGAGCGCATGCGCGCGAGCTTCGCCATTCCGGCCGCATTCGACGATGCGGTGTTCGTGTCGTCGCATTGACCCGCATCGCGCGACACGCCGGCGCCAGCTAGCCGCGCCGCCGATAAACGCGCGCGATGCTCGCGACGAGCGACAGCGCGGCGATCGCGCAGGCCAGCGCGAATACATGAACGGGAAACTGCCGCTCACCGCCGCCCGCTCCGCCGACGAGGGCGATCACCACGGCGACCAGCGCGGCGCCGATGGACTGGCCGGTGGTTCTCGCCGTCGACAGCACGCCGGAAGCGGTGGCCGTGCGGTTCTTCGCCGCGTTCGCGAACATCTCCTTGTTGTTCGGCGGGAGAAAGAAGCCGTACCCCACGCCGCAGAGCGCGACGCGCCACAGGAAGTCCGCGTCGGACGGTTGCGCGGGCAACAGGATCAGCGAACCGATCCCGAGACAGAACACCGACACGCCGGTGCTCGACAGCAGCGTCGCATTGAAGCGATTCGCGAGCCGCCCCGCGAACGGCGCGCACAGCGCGACTGCGATCGGCCAGGGCGTAAAGACCAGCGCGGATTTCAGCACGCCGTACCCGTACGTGTGCTGCAGCACGAACGGCAAGGCCACCAGCGCCATGCCCTGCGACACGAACATCGTCACGGATGTCAGCACCGCGAACGTGTACCGGCGCGACCGGAAGATGTCCAGCGGCAGCAGCGGATGCCGCGCCCTGGTTTGCCCGAGGCAGAATGCCAGCATCGAGGCGGCCGCCGCGACGACGAGCACGAGCACCGTACGATGGCTCCACCGCCCGATCTGGTCGACGGCGAGCGCGAAGAGGCCGAACGCGGCGGCGGAGGTCACCGCGCCCGCCACGTCGAAGCCGCGCGCCCGATGCGTGTCTTTCCCCAGCGCGACGAACGAGAACGCGATGGCGGCGATCCCGAACGGGAGGTTGATGTAGAACAGCCAGGGCCACGACGCCCACGAGACGATCAGGCCGCCCAATGCGGGACCGACGGCCGTGCCCACCGCGAACACCAGCGCGTTGACGCCGAACACCGTCCCCAGCGAGCCGGGCGGAAAGATCACCCGGTAGAGGCCGTAGCCGACGCTGATCAGGATTGCGTAGCTGACACCCTGCAGGATCCGCATCGCCACCAGCGCGCCGAAGGTGGACGCCAGCCCGCAGCCGAGCGACGAGAGCGTAAACAGCACCAGCCCGATCGTGTAAAAGCGTCGCTCGCCGATTCTCGAGCCGAGCGACGCGCACGTCAGCATCGTCGCCGCGCTCGCCACCTGATAGCCGTTCGCCACCCAGATCACGGAAGCGGCGTTCACGCCCAGGTCGGTCGAGATCGTCGGCAGCGCGATGTTGACGATCGCGCTGTCCAGCGCGGACATGAACACGCCGATCAGAATCGCGACGGCTGCAAAATAGCGGCGCGGAACGTCGAAGCCCTCGTCGTCGAACGTTTCTGCGATCTCCATGAGCGATCCTTGCCGGGCGCGCACCCGGAGCATGTGCCTAGTCGCGACGCGTACGCTCGCCGGACGCGACGTCGCGCGCCAGCCCCGCCAGCGACTTCAGGATCAGCGCCGTCACGCCCCAGATGTCCTGCGCCTGCTCCGCCCAGTACCATGCGCCCGCGCGTTCGCCGTCCGCGTACTGGCGCGGCAGGTCCGGATTCAGCAGCGCGGAGAACGGAAACTCGAAGATCTCCGCGACTTCCGCGGGCGACGCATCCCATTGCGCCGTTGCCGGCACGATGCCGACCACGGGAAAGATCGCGTGATTGCGCTTTCGGGTCTTGTGGATCGGCAGGCACCCGACCACGCCGATCGCGCCGGGATCGAGCCGGATTTCCTCGAATGCCTCGCGCAATGCGGTCGCGCCGATGTCACGGTCGGACTCCGCCGGGCGGCCGCCCGGAAAACTCACGTGCGACGAGTATTCGCTGAGCCCCGACGCACGCCGGGTCAGCAGGATCGTCGGCTCGGGCCGCGCGACGATCGCGACCAGGACGGCCGAGAATTTCCACTGTCCGTCGTTGTCCGCGAGATGGCGCTCCGCGCTCGGCCAATCGGTGCCGGCAGGAATGCCGTAACTTTCCACGCCGCGCACGAGCGCGGCCAGGGCGGCCTGCGGCGCGCCGGTTTCCGTCGGCGCTGGCGCAAGCCCGCGACCGGTATTCGGGACGTTTTCGTCGGGTTTCATGTCTTCTGCCAGATTAATGTCGAAGAACACCCATCCAAATCAAAGTACCCTCCAGCCAGTCGGCAGCTTACCTCATCGACTCGTTCGCTTCACGCGGGCGCGGTCCGGAGCGATACGGGTTGCCGCCGCGGGCGCTCATTCCGAACGCCTGAACAGCGAAACGGTACGGGCGGCGCGTCGTCGCGCGAGCATGCGCGCACGGCCGGCGCGACGGCCCGGCTCCGGGAGGAGTCTTCACCGGCGTCGCGAGAAACGGGATGATTCCCTGCGTTCCAGCGCAAGCGAAATGTCGAGGAGATCGCTTGCGAGTATTTGCGCCTGTTCCGCCTGCTCGGCGTGACGCTTGAGCCCTTCCAGCGGCGAGCCCGGGTGATGCGCCATTCCCCCCAGGAACATCAGCGCAGCAGCGTCGGCGTGGGCACGGGCGCGCACGGCGTGGAGCCGGGCTTTCCGGACACGCGAGCCGATCAGGTCGATGCGGGCGCGAACGCTCGGGAAATGCGCGGTCGCCAGGCTCAGGTGCCGGCCTTCCAGATTTTCGAGTTCGGAGACGCTGGCTTCCGCCCGGACGGCGGAAATGGTCGCGGCGAGCACCACGTCGGCCCCGCTCGGATCCGCAGGCACGCGCGGCGCTTGCAAGCCGCCCGGCTTGCGGTACGCCGCCGGAATGCAATGCCGGACCGATGCGCGGATCAGTTCCCAGGCAACACGAATTCGGTCGGGCGACGATGATCTGGACATGGTATGCCGTAAGCTCGCATGGACCGGGCCGGCGTTCGGGTGCCGGCCACCGCATTCCGGATGGTTCGTGACGCCGGGCGATCGTTCCGCGAGTCGCCCCCGCCCCTCGCTTGCCCGCTATGCCGCGCGCTCCGCGATCTCATGCGCGTCGTGAATCAGGAACTGGTCCCGTTCGCGGCCGGCGATCCACCGGGGCTCCCGCCCGCGCCCGCTCCATTGGGCACCGGATTCCGGATCGCGGTACTTGATGGCGGCGGGACCGCGGCGCTTGACGGGGCGCGGCCTGAGCTTCGGCCTGGAGAACAGGTCCTCGGGCCTCAGATCGAATTCGGCAATCAACCGTTGTATTTCCTTGATCGCGCTCGCCAGTTCCTGAGTACGCGCAAGTTCGGCCTGCGTCTGGAGTTTTTGAATCTGGTCTTTCAAATCTCGGTAGCTCTGCATATCGTATTCTCGAAACGAAGAAAGTCAATCGTCTGTCTTCTCTCGACAGTCGCGACAATTAAACATAGGTATCCGAATCATATCGAGCTGATGCCGTGCGCCGCGTCGAATAAAAGGCGCGATCGAAACAAGCGATCGCGAACCGTCCGCGCCGACAGCCTGCCCATCGCCGGACACGGACCGGCCGGCGACCGAGGCTACGTGTCCTCGCCGGACTGGAATCGCGCATCGGCAAAGTGACGGCTCGAAGTCCGTCCGGGCCCATGCAGGCAACGCGCTCCGGCGCGCAAGATCCCGTCGGCGACTGCATGCCGGCTCGACAACCCCGTGTTCGACCGCCGCCGGAGCCGACGATCGCATCGGGCGATGCGGGCAGCGACAGCGCCCGGCGCACCGACGCAATGCGCTTCGATCGGACAGGGTCGTCGTGACATACGGTCAGCCATGGTGGTCCCTCAGTGGGTATGCCAGGGTCGGGCCGCAGGCGATGTCGCAGCATCGTCCGCGGCCGCGCGGTCTTGCAGCGCCGCTTCGCACCTCGCGCGGTGCGCGCTGCGTGAAGTGGAGCGCGGCATCGTCACGCCCGGCTCCACCCCTGCACGCGCGAATCACTCATCCGGTCCGTCGTCGACGGCCGGTGCGAATCACTGATTGCTCTTCAGCTTCAGCCAGACCTTGTTGCGCAGTTGAATCGCCGCGGGCGAGCACATCTTGTAAGGCTTGAGCCGCGACTTGTACTGCTCCGGCGTCTTGATCGCGGGATTGTCGTGCAGCGCGGGATCGATGTAGCGCTCCGATCCGATAATCTCGTTGCTGTACCGGAGTGCGTTCGTCACCAGCGCGATGTTCTCGGGCCGCATCATCCAGTCGAGGAACTTGTACGCCGAATCGACATTTCGCGCCTTTGCCGGAACCAGCAAGCTGTCCATGAACAGCCGGACGCCCTCTTTCGGATACACGAAGCGGATCGTCGGCAGGCGGTCCTGCGCTCGTGCGGCGGCGCCGTTCCAGACGTGCTGAACGATGATCTGCCGGGTCGCGAGCCGATCGACCGTGCCGTCGTTGCTGTACGTCTTCACGAACGGCTTCTGCTTCTGCAGCACATCGAGCACGCGCTTCGCGTCCTCGGGACGCTCGGTGCATTCGTCCTGTCCCAGATACCAGCTCGCGGCCATGTACAGTTCCTCCTCGACGTCCAGATCGCCGATCTCGCCGCGCAGCGCCTCGGGAGGCTCGAAGAACGACTTCCAGCTGTCGTCGAGCCGGCCGCCCGGCACGCGCGCGCTGTCGTAGGCAAACCCGGTCAGGACGACCGTGAAGGGCATCGCGTAATCCCGCTGCGGGTCGAACGACGGATGACGGTACTCGGGCTTGATGTTGGCGATATTGGGCAACTTGCTCTTGTCGAGCTTGAGCAGAAGGCCCGACTTCACGAGCACCGGCACGTAGTAGTCGCCGCCCACCACGACGTCGTATCCCCCTCCTCCCGCCTGCAGCTTCTGGGTCAACGCCGCATCGCTTGCATAGGTGTCGAGCGTCGTCTCGATGCCGGTATCGGCCTGGAACTTCTTGAGCAGGTTGACGGGCAGGATGTTCGGCCAGCTTCCGATATGGAGCTCGGCGGCCTGGGTCGAGACAGCGGCAAGCAGCAACATCGCACCGATTGTTTTTTTCATGCTGTTCCTATTGCGTGTAGATTGGCGTGGTGTATCTCGGACTGCTGGGTCCTGGATCTTTTCCTGCCTCGGGCGCCGATGATCCAGACCGCCATCAGTTGCAGCGTCGAGAGTCCGATGATGACGGTCGACACGGCACTGATCTTCGGCGTGATTCCGATCTTCAATGCGCCGAAGATGTACATCGGCAAGGTGGTCATGCCCGCGCCGGCGAGAAAGTAGCTGGTGACGTAGTCGTTCATCGACGCGACGAAGGACAGCAAGGCCCCGGCGACGATGCCGGATAGCGCCAGCGGCAGGGTAATTTGACGGAAAGTGGCCCAGGGCGTGGCCGACAGGTCCGCGGCTGCCTCGAGCAGCGTGCGATCGATCGTCGCGAGCCTGGCCTTGATCGGCAGGTAGGCCAGCGGTACGCAAAACACCACGTGGGCAAACAGCACGGCGCCGAATCCCAGTTCCGTCTCGAACATCGAGAACAGCATCATGGTCGCGATCGCCAGCACGATCTCGGGTATCACGAGCGGCAGCGCAATGACGAGTCCCGCGGAGTCGAAACCGCGCCGGTTGCCTCTCGACCACCAGGCGACCGCCGCGCCCGTCGCGAGCGTGGTGGAGAGCACCATCGACGCCAGCGCCAGCAGGAGCGAATTCTTCGCGGCGCGGACCAGCGTCGGATCGGCCCAGGCGTCGACGTAAGCGCGCATCCCGAACCCGTCCCATACGAGGGCGGACGGCCCGGCGTTGAAGCTCATCCCCATCACGGTCAGCATCGGCAGATAGAGGAACGCCAGCACCGCGCAGGCGATCGCCCCGGTCAGTGGAAACCGGCGCAGCTCAGGCGAAATCATGCATGCGCTCCTGCCGTTGAAACAGCGAACCCAGGCGCGACGCGAGCATCGCCACAAGCACGATGGCGAGCAACGCGAACGACATGGCGGCGCCCAGCGGCCAATCCCGTCCGCCGGCGAACTGGAAGTCGATCAGGTTGCCGATCATGAACGCGTGGTTGCCGCCGAGCAGGCCCGGGATCGTATAGGAACCCAGTGCCGGAACGAAGACGAGCCCGGTTCCGGCCATGATGCCCGGACGGCAGCACGGCACGACGACATGAGCCAGTGCCGCCGACTTGTCGGCTCCCAGGTCGTAGGCCGCCTCGACCAGCCGCCAGTCGAAATCGTCGAGCGCGGCGAAGATCGGCACGACCATGAACGGCGTGAACGCATAGACGAGGCCGATCAGCGTCGCGAGATCGGTATAGAGCAAGCCGAGCGGGCCGTGCATCAGGCCGATGCCGGACAACAGCCGGTTCAGGAGGCCGTCGTCCGCAATGACGATGATCAAGCCGTACATCTGGACGACGACGCAGGTCCAGAACGGAATCGTGATCAGGATCAGCAGCATGGCTTTCCACTTCAGGGAGCGCGTCGCAATGAACAGCGCCGTCGGGAATCCGATCAGCAGACATCCCGCGGTGGTCAGGACGGCCATGGTCATCGACCGGGCGAAGATGGCGAGATAGCCCCGCTGAAGGACGCGCGCCCCGTCCCAGTCCCGATCGAAGACAATCCGCTCGTACGCCCGGGCGGTGAAGTCGCCCCACGACACGCCGCCGAAATCGCGCGGCGCGCTGAGCGACACCACCGCCAGGACGATCAGCGGAAAGACGACGCCCACCATCATGACGAGCAGCGTCGGGTTGGCCATCGGCCGCCAGGACTTCAGCAGATTGAGCAGGGAGACTTGGCGCACGGCCAACGACCTCAAATCAGTCAGTTCGATTGGCAAGAAGCGTACCAAATCGACAGCCTCATTTATAGTCGGCGCGTGTGCCGATTACGCCAATGTGTTACCCCTGTGCGCCATCGTCATTATAAATTTGCGATACTGCATTTTTTTAAGAATTATTGCATATACGGAAATTTCCGATCGCGCGCGTTACGGAAATCGCCGCCCCGGCATTTTAAGGCGGCCGATCGTCGCGCTGAAATGACTGGATAGGGTGCACCGGGCCATGCGCCGACACCGGGCCGGTGATCCGTGGCGCTCGGCGGCGCAGCCGCCAGCCCCTGCCCTGCTCTACCGGATCGCACGCGTGGGGAGCAGGGCTTCCCGGCCGCGCCAGCCGGCCATCGCGAACCGCCAGCGACACGTCTTCGTCCGGATCGATAATCCTCGATCGTGGAGTGTTTGCAAAAATCGTGAGATAGTTGCGCAGTTTTTTGGCACGCAAATTTCACATAACGAGAAGAGAGGCAATAAAAACATGGCCATTGCTGAGAAGCTGAAATACCGCCCGATGACCGAACGCGATGTCGGCGCCTTTTATGATGTGCGATTCTCCGTGCGCGAGAATAGAATTCACCCCCACCAGGTCCACCTTCTGAACCGCGACCTCCTGATCGAGAAGATCCGGCAGGGCGGCGGCTGGATCTGCGAGCATGACGACGAAGCCGTCGGAATCTGCCTGCCGGTCATTACCGAAAAGCCGTTCATCTCAGCGTTGTTCGTGGCACCGCCCTTCCATGGCGCGGGCATCGGCCGCGAGCTGCTCGCCCGTGCGCTGACCTGGCTGACGGAGAAAGGCGTGGCTCAGGTCACGCTTGTGACCGATCCCGGCTCGCGCGCCGACGGCTTTTACCAGCGTCTGGGCTGGAAGCGTGGCGACCTGGACGAGTACGGGTGCCAGGTCGTGTTTACGAAGTCGCTGGGGAACTAGAATCCAAGGGATCGAATGAAGCCGGTAGCCGACGCGATTCGCCGCACTGCTGCACAATGTCCAGCACCGCTGCACACCATCTTCATCACGCTCGACCTGATGAAGCGCATGGGTGTTCCGGTCGATGTCCTGCTGAAAGGCACCGGCATTTCTCCTTCCGACATCGAACGCCCCGGCGCAATGGTGACGCATGCACAGGAAATGGTGCTGTTCGCGAATGCGCGCGAGGCAACCGGCAACAGCGCGATCGGACTGCATATCGGCCATGCGATCCCGGTGACGTCGTACGGCCTGCGCGGCCACGCGATGCTGGTAAGCCCGACGTTGGGCGCGGCGCTGCGACTGGGCTTCGAGCACCCGCTGCTCGGGATCAGCTATTTCAGAATACGGGTGACCACGTCGGGCGAGACCGCGAGAATTACGGTCGGCGGCTACACCTATCGCACCGATCTGCTGGTCGTCAACACCGACATGGTATTTACGGCGGTGCGCCGGCAGATACGCGACCTGATCGGATGCAATCCCGAGTTCTCGAGAATCGGGTTTGTCTACCCCGAGCCGCCGCACGCGGCGTCTTACGCGGAATATTTCAACTGCCCGATCGAATTCGGCGCCGACGAGAACTACCTCGAATTGAGTGCATCGACGCTGGAAATCGCGCTTCCGCTCGCCCATCCGCTCGAATTCGAAACGGCAAGGAAGGCGTGCGCCAAACGTGAATTCGAGCTGGCGCACTGGGTTCCCTCCGACCTCATCGGGCGGCTGCTCGGCCTGATGTACGACGATCCCACGTGCCAGGACGTCGCGGAATTGTCTCAACAACTCGGCATTTCAATGCGGAGCCTGCAGCGAAAGCTTCAGGAAATGGGCACGTCGTTCAGTGCGCTGTACGACATCGTCCGCCAGGACCTGACGTCGCGATATCTGTCGGAAAAGGAATACACCGTGAAGGAGATCGCCGCGCGACTGGGGTACAAGAATACGTCCGCGTTCAGCCGGGCGATGAAGCGCTGGTCGAAATGAACTGGTTCGCCTTCGACGCGGCGAGCGGACGGCCCGATGACGCACGGGCCGGCACGTCGTCGCGATGCCGGTGGTCGATCGCTTGCCCGACGGCTTGTCGGCCAGCGTGAAGCGCATCGCGATGCCGGCGAGGGCCGCCGGCATCATCGACGACGCGCGGGCCTTGCCCCGCCGCATCGGGATCGACATGCCGTCAAGGTTGCCCGTCAGGCCCGCGAACACGCTTTCGGCCGCGGGCCTCGCGATTACCGTTGCGCGGCCGGCAACGTCATGTCGAAGGTCGGTTCGCCATCGCCCGCATATTTCGACCACGCATTGATGGCGGAGACGCGTCGCGTCAGGCGCGGATGCGTTCTGCAAATCTCGACGATGAATCCGGCAATCTCCGGCACGCTGTCCTCTTGCGCGACGAACGCCTCGCAGTTCATGGAATCGTTCAGCCGCTGACAGCCGCATCCAAGCATTTGCAACGCGCGGCGGGATGCATGGGCATCTTTCGACAGATACGCGCCGATGCTGTCGCAGGTGTACTCCCTTGCGCGCGAATAGGCCTTGCCCAGGAACGGAACGATGTGCGCCGGCAGCTTGATGAAATTCAACCACGGGTTCAGGTGTCCGGCAGCATGATGGCCGATTTCATGCCCGATCACGAAGCGCACCTGCGCATCGTTGTTTGCCTGCACGAGCGCCGATGTCAGAAAGACGTAGCGACTGCCCAGGATGCGTCGGGCAAACGCATTGAACAATCCATTCGAATTGTAAATAAACGTCTTCGGCGGCTCACTCAGACCGATCTCCTTCGCCCCCGCTTCCACCATCGCGTAAATCTCGGGAAACTGGGACGGGCCGAGCAGCACCATGTTTCCGAATGCGATCGCGCGATACATCACGCCGGCCACCAAGCGGAACACCACGAACGCAACGGCGTATCCGAAGTACATACGGACCGTTGCGCCAAATCTCGGATGATCCCAGTAGTCCCACACCAGTTGCGCGATCGCCAGCCAAAGAATGGCTCCGATCACCATCATCAGCCAGTGATAGACATTTTCCTTTTTGTTGCGAAGCTCTCTCACGTTCATTGCAATTCCCTTTTTTATGCTTCAACGCCGGTTTTTTTCGATTTCCGGTGACGTGTACTCGATGATGTTCCGGGGCGCGCGATCGATATCCTTCATCGGTCGCGCTCCCCGCGGTACCGGCCTATTCTGATTCGCTTCCCGTGATCCGGCAATGACACGCCCCTGCGATCGACCGGCCGCCGCCGCGTTCGGCCACGCCGGGCACAATCGCCAAATGTGAATTCGCACGGGGTACGCCATGCTCATGCCGGCGATCTGCCGGCAGCGCGGATGCGTGTATTCGGACAGCGTGGCCGCCCGGTCGCCGCGCGGGATCGAAGGAAGCCTTTCGCCGTGCGAGCCGACGCGCCTGTCGCCGGACTCGGGATTCGTGATGCGCGCGCCCGAGCGCAACTGCCGGCCCCGGCGCCGGCCTGTCCGCCAACGTCGCGGGCAGGTGAATGCCGGGCGCGGCTCACCGCCGATCGGCGAAGCACGCAGTCATGCGAGAAAAAGGCAGGTCCGGCGCGATCGCGCACGTATGTCCGCACGCGCTCAACCGGCGGACGTCGGCTCGTTCCGCGCCGCGCCGCTCGCCGCCGCGGACCCGATCCACCCGGCCGCCACGATCGCCGCGGCGGTCACGATCATCATCGCGCCCCACCCGACCCGCGCATCGAGCAGCCCCGCAGCCACCGCGCCGCCGGCGCCGGCCGCATAGTAAAGCGTCAGATACGCGGCGCTCAACGCGCCGGCCCGGGCCGGCTCGATCGCGACGACGCGCGCCTGGTTCGCGACCTGCGCGGCAAAGCAGCCGGCGTCGAACAGTGCCAGCCCGGCGCCCAGCCATCCGGGACGGCCGAGCGCGACACCGAGCAGCAACGCCGCAACGGCCGCCACGCCGAGCCCGCCGCGAATGACGGCGCGATCGCCGAACCGGTCGGCCAGTTTCCCGGCGACCCGCGTCACGCCCAGGCCCAGCACGCCCGCGAGACTGTACGCGCCGATCGCGGCGGCGCCCAGCCCATACGGCGGCCCGGCCAGACGCAGCGCGAGCCCCACCCAGACCAGATTGAACGCGAAGAACCACAGCATGCCGGCGCAGGTCCGTCGCCTCAACTCGACGCTGCCGCGCAACAGCCGCGGCATGGCGGCGATCGCGACCGCGTGGCCGGGGCGCCCTTGCGGCCGGCCGCCCGGCAACAGCACGGCGGCGCCGACGGCGGCCAGCGCGACGCATCCGGCCAGCACGAGCAATGCGCCGCGCCATCCGCACCCTTGCGACAGCACGCCGCCCACGAAGCGGCTCAGCAGGATGCCGGCGGAGATGCCCGCCGACACGGCCCCCATCGCCGCGCCGCGCCGTTGCGGGTCCGCGCGTTTTCCGGCGACGGCGCTGCATTGCGCCGCCACCGTGGTTGCCGCGCCGACCAGGAAGAAGCCCGCGTCGAGCGCGAGCGGCCCGGGCGAGCGCGACGCGCACGCCAGCAACAGCGCGAGCGCGCCCATCTGCGCGGGAACGAGCGTGCGCGGACTGAACCGGTCGACCAGCGGAACCAGCAGCGCAAGGCCGGCCAGATAGCCGAGCATCGTGACCGAAGCGAGATCCGCCATGCGCGACGCGGCGACGCCGAACTCGCTCGCGATGGCGGACAGCGACGGCTGCAACGCATAGCCGTTGGCGATCGCCACGCCGGCCGCCAGCGCCAGCACCGCGGTCGCGGCGCGCGACAGCGGCGCGCGCTTGCCGGCGTCGGTCACGCCGCGGCCCTGACCGCGATCGCCTCGACTTCGACCAGGATCCCGGGATCGACGAAGGGCAGCGCATGCACCAGCGAGAACGCCGGCCGGATCTCGCCGTAGATCTCGCCATGCGCGCGCGCCGCGTCTTCCCAATGGTCGAAATCCGCGACCACCAGGCGGCTCTGGACGACGTCCGCCAGCGAAAACCCGCTGCCCGTCAGCACCTGCTCGATCGTCGCGAGCGCGTCGCGCGTCTGCGCGTAAACGTCGTCTCCTTTGCCGGCCGTCCCGGAAATGTAGATGGTGTTGTCCACGACCACCGCGCGCGAGTAGCCGACCTTGGGCTCCCACGGGGAGCCGGTACTGATTCGTTGACACATCTTGAAGATCCCTCCGGTCAGGTTCAGGAACATGACTTACTACTTGGGTAGTAAGTCATGGCGATTGTATACTACCGCAGTAGTTAATCAAGGGATGCGTTGCAGGCGGCCGCGAAAGCAGGCGCCGGAGCCGATACACATGAGCGAAAACACGGAGCTGATCACGTCGCTGATCCGGCTTGGCTTCACCCAGTACGAAGCGCAGGCGTACGCGGCCCTCGTCGGGCAAGCCGCGCTGACCGGCGCGGAAGTCGGCCGGCGCGCCGGCATGCCGCCGTCGAAGATCTACGAAACCCTGGCGCGCCTGGAAGCGCGCGGCGCGGTGCTCGTCAACCGGTCCGAGCCCGTCCGCTATGCGGCCGTGCCGCACCGGTCGCTGCTGGAGGACTTGCGCACACGCTTCAATGCGGATCTCGAACTGGCCGCGGGCGCGCTCGACCGGCTGCCGGTTCAGCAGGAACCCGGGCTGGTCTGGTCGCTGAGCGGGCGGGAAGCGATCGCCAGCGCATTCGCGCGCGTCATCGTCGGCGCGAAGGCGCAGTTGTTCGCGGGCGTATGGGACGAGGAACTCGACGACCTCGGGCCGCTGCTCGAGGCGGCCGCGGCGCGGGGCGTCGATACGCACGTCGCGGTTTACGGCAATCGCACGCTCAACGGGCCGCGCCACTACGACATGGCCAAGTGCGGCGCCAGCGCCAGGCTCAGGCTCTCGGGGCGCCGGCTCGCCGTCGCGGTGGCGGACGACACCGAAGCCGTGGTCGCGGAATTCGGCGATCATTCTGCCGATCACGCCACCTTGACGACCAATCCGGTCATCGCGCTGCTCGCGGTCGAGTACATCAAGGCGGACGTGAGCGGGCGCGTGCTGATCGACGCATTGAGTCCGGCGGAATACCGGAAAGTCCTGAAGCATCCCGACATGCAGGCGATGCTCGCGCCGCCCGGCCAGCCTGGCTGACCCGCGCGGCGCCGCATGCATCGAGCGGCACGCTCCCCCTGCCCGTGCTCGTCCGCCTCCCGGCCCGGGCACGGCCATCGTCACCCTCACGCGAACCTCACATGACCTCGTATGCTTTCCGCCTGCTGAACGTGTTCGCCGAATCCACCTTCGGCGGCAACCCCCTCTGCGTATTCGAAGATGCGCGCGGCATGGACGAGGCGACCATGCGCGCCCTCGCCGTGCAGTTCAACCTGTCCGAGACGACCTTCGTGCTGCCGTCGGACCGCGCGCATGCGCGGGTACGCATCTTCACGCCGGGCTACGAGATGGCGTTCGCGGGCCATCCGACGCTCGGCACCGCGCACGTCGTGCGCGACCTGCTGGATGCGGGCGACGATCTCGCGCTCGAATTCAAGGCCGGCGTGGTCGACGTCCGTGCGCGCGACGACGTGTGGGCATTCACCGCGCCGCATGCCGGCATGCCGAAGACGGCGGCGTGCGCGTTGTCCGATGCGCGGACGGCGGCCCTGCTCGGCCTCGCGGAAAGCGATCTGCTCGCGCCGCCGCTCTGGGTCGACACCGGCGCCGACCAGTTGCTGATCGCGCTCAAGAGCGTCGATGCCGTGCGCCGCGCGCAGCCCGACGGCGCCAGCCTCGAGACCTGGCCGAAAAGCAGTCTCGGCCGCAAGACCGCCTACGTGTTCGCGTTCGACGCCGAGCGCCCGGGGAAAGTGGTGTCCCGCTACTTCTTCGCGAAACAGGGCGGCGGCTTCGCGGAAGATCCGGGCACCGGCTCGGCCTGCGCGAACCTGGGCGGCTGGCTGCTCGCCAACCGCCGCGATCTGCCCGCCGCGTTCCAGGTCGAACAGGGCGAAGCCGTCGGCCGGCCCTGCCTGCTGCATCTGTCGGTCAGTGCAACCGGCACGATCGGCGTCGGCGGGCGCGTGATCGAACTCGGGCGCGGCGTCGTCAACGTGTAGTGCGCGAGGTGCGGGTCGCGCCATGCTCGCGCGGGTCGCGACTCGCGCCGCAGGCACGCCCTGCGTGGCGACGACGGCCCGGCGGCTGACATGCCGCCACGCGCTGCCGTTGCCGTTGCCGTTGCCGTTGCCGCTGCCGTTGCCGACGCGCAACCCGCATCGCACGCGCCGCCGCGTTTGCTATGCTGCGCGCATCGCCTGCCCGAGCCGCTCGACCACATGACCGACCTCGCCCCCGATCCCGCCCGCACGTTGCGCATGACCTGCGACGCATGCTTCGGCACCGCCGCCGTCTGGCCGCTGGTCGAGCGCGCGTATGGCGAGCCGCACCGCCACTACCACACGCTCACGCACCTGGCCGAGCTGTTCGCGCATCTCGCGCCGTTTCGTGCGGAACCGCTGTGGCCGGCCATCGAGCTCGCCGTCTGGGCGCACGATTTCGTCTACGCGACGACGACGCCCGGCTATGCCGACAACGAAGCGCACAGCGCGCAATGGCTCGTGACCGTCACGGACGCGCACTGCAGCGAAGCCTGGTTGCATGCGCACGCATCGCACGTGCGCGTGGCATACGATCTCGTACTCGCGACGAAGTCGCACCGCCTGCCCGATGCGCTCACGTCCGATCCGGCGCTGCAACGCGCCGGGCGGATTTTTCTCGACGCCGATCTCGCGATTCTCGCGTCCGCGCCCGAGCGGCTGCGCGCATACGATCGCGCGATCGCACGCGAGTGGGTGCAGGACCCCGATGCGCCGTCAGCAGCATTCCGCACGGGCCGAAGGCAGGCGCTTGAACATCTGCGAGCGCAGGTTCCGCTGTTTCAGTCGGCGGAATTCGCACCGCTCACGCCGGTTGCGCTCCGCAATCTCGATGCGTTGATCGCCGCCTACGCGTGACCGCGATGCGCACCCGCCCGAACACCCCCGCATAAGCGCCGCCGGCTCGGCCTCGCCCGGCGTACGCGGCGATCCCGCGCGTTCGCCCGGCGCGACGCCCGCGGCATGGCCGCGCCGCAACGGCGCGTCGTCTCGTCCGCCTCCGCACCATCGGATCGAAAAGCCGGAGCGCCTCCCCGCCTCCGGCACCCCCGCGTCGTGCCGTCGCCCGTTCAGAAAGTGACATATCAAACATCACAAGATTGCATTCTCACACTAAATGTGATTTTATTATCATATTCAGCAAGCCACCGCCGCACAGGCTCGTGGCGCGCCCATACCAAGGAAGAGACGCAGATGGAGACAATCGCCGTCATCGGCAGCAACATGGTCGACCTCGTGACCTATGTCGCACGCATGCCCGCCCGGGGCGAAACGCTCGAAGCGCCGAACTTCGAACTCGGCTGCGGCGGCAAGGGTGCGAACCAGGCCGTCGCGGCCGCGCGTCTCGGCGCACGCGTCGTGATGGTCACGAAGGTCGGCGACGACGTGTTCGCCGACAACACCATCCGCAACTTCGAGCGGGAAGGGATCGACACCACGCACGTGCGCAAGGTCGCCGGCGTGCCGAGCGGCGTCGCGCCGATCTTCGTGGAACCCGATTCGAGCAACAGCATCCTGATCGTCAAGGGCGCGAACCGCCACCTGAAGCCGGCCGACATCGACGCGGCCGCGCCGCAGCTCGCCGCATGCGCGCTGATCGTGCTGCAGCTCGAAATCGAACTCGACACCGTCTATCACGCGATCGAATTCGGTGCGCGCCACGGCATTCCGGTGCTGCTGAATCCCGCGCCCGCGGTGGCCGATCTCGATTTCGAGCGGATCCGCACCGTCGAATTCTTCGTGCCGAACGAAACCGAGCTCGCGATCGTATCGGGCATGCCGGTCGATTCGCTCGACACCGCGGTGCGCGCCGCCGAAGCGCTGGTCGCGCGCGGGCTGAAGCACGTGCTCGTCACGCTCGGCAGCAACGGTTCGCTGCTGGTATCGCACGACGGCGTGCGGCACGTGCCCGGCGTGCCGGTCGACGCGCGTGACACGACGGGCGCCGGCGATGCGTATATCGGCTGCTTCGCGCGCTGCTACGCGGCATCGCGCGACGCGCTCGACGCGATGCGTTACGCGTCCGCGTACGCCGCGCATTCGGTCACGGGCCTCGGCACGCAGAAATCGTACGCCGACGCCGCGACGTTCGAACGCTTCCTCCGCGACGCCGGCTTCTGAACGGCGCCTTCATCGACGAGACACCCGGGAAGGAGACACCCATGGGCCGAGCCAGAATCGAACACACCCCCGACGGCTACTACCTGAACCGCACGCCGCTATTCGCATTCACGCTGCTGTGCTGCCTGTTCGCGCTGTGGGGCACCGCCGCGAACCTGAACGACGTGCTGATCGCGCAGTTCAGGAAGTCGTTCTTCCTGTCCGATTTCGAATCGGCGTTCGTGCAGTCCGCGTTCTACCTCGGCTACTTCTTCCTCGCGATTCCGGCCGCGACCGTCGTGAAGAAGTTCAGCTACAAGACGACGATCCTGGTCGGGCTGCTGCTCTACACGACCGGCTGCCTGCTGTTCTTCCCGGCCGCGTCGATGGCGAAGTACGGGATGTTCCTCGTCGCGCTGTTCGTGATCGCGGCGGGCCTGTCGTTCCTCGAAACCGCGTCGAACTCGTACTCGACGCTGATGGGCCCGCGCGACACCAGCACGCGGCGGCTGAACATCTCGCAGACGTTCTATCCGTTCGGCGCGATGGCCGGCGTCTACATGGGCAGCCTCCTGATCTTCAAGGAAAACGACGCGTCTCATGCGCAGCTCGCGGCCATGTCGGCCGCCGAAGCGCACGTGCACCAGCTCGCGATGATCCAGGCCACGCTCGAGCCGTACAAGTGGCTGGTCGTCGTGCTCGTCGCGGTGTTCATCGTGTTCGCGTTCACGCCCTATCCGGCCTGCAAGGGCAACGGCCCCGGCGCGGCCACGCACCGGATCGACGCCCGCGGCACGCTCGCGCGCCTGTTCGGCAACCGGCGCTTCGTCGCGGGCGTCGTCGCGCAGTTCCTGTATGTCGGCGCACAGGTCGGCGTGTGGAGCTTCACGATCCGGCTCGCGATGCAGATCGGCGGCCTCAGCGAGCGCGGCGCGTCGCACTACCTGCTCGCGACGTTCTTCGCGTTCTTCGTCGGCAAGCTGATCGCCACGCTCGTGATGAAGCGCGTCGGCCCGGCCAAGGTGCTGATCGTCTACGGCATCCTGTGCATCGCGCTGCTCGCGTACACGATCGGCGTGCACAACATCACGGCCGTCTATGCCGCGGTGGGCGTGAGCGTGTTCCTCGGCCCGTGCTGGCCCACGATCTACGGCCTCACGATCGACGGGCTCGGCAAGGACACCGAATACGGCGGCTCGATCCTCGTGATGAGCATCGTCGGCGGTGCGGTCGTGCCGCTGATCCAGGGCCTGATCTCCGATCACACGGGCGGCAACATGCAGCTCGCTTTCGTCGTGCCGCTCGCGTGCTTCGTCGTGATCGTCCATTACGGCTTCTACTGCCTGCGCCACCTGCCGGCCGCGACGCCCGACGCAGCCGCCGACGGCCACGCGCCCGCGCGCTACGCCGCCACGCGCAACACGTCGGGAGCGTGAGCATGCGAGGCGAGATCGAACTGCGGCGCGACGACTTCCGCGACACCCCGCGCACGCTGTACCGCACCGACGGCCTCACCGTCACCGCGTTTGCGTATCCGTCAGGCGTCGAGGCGCTGAAACTCGAGAACCGCCGCGGCCATCTCGTCGTGCTGCCCTACCTCGGCCAGATGATCTGGGCCGCCGCGTTCGACGGCCGCGACCTGACGATGAAGCACATGTTCCGGCAACCGAAGCGCGCGGCGTCGATCCTCGACACCTACGGCTGCTTCATGTTTCACAGCGGCCTGCTGCGCAACGGCTGCCCGGGGCCGGACGACACGCATGCGCTGCACGGCGAGATGCCGTGCGCGCCGATGGACCGCGCGAGCCTCGTCGTCGATGCGGATGCGCATGGCGCGCGCGTCGAAGTGACGGGCGAATACGAATACGTGCAGGGCTTCGGCAGCCACTACATCGCGCGTCCGTCGGTGCGGCTCGCCGCGCACGATGCGCAGATGACGATCGCGATGGCCGTGACGAACCTCGGCGGCACGCCGATGGATCTCATGTACATGGCGCACCTGAATTACGCGTACGTGCCGGGCGGCCGCTTCGTGCAGGCGTTGCCGCCGGGCGCGCTGCGGTTGCGCGACAGCGTGCCCGCGCACGTGAAGCCGACCGCCGCGTGGCGCGACTATACGGCCGCGCTCGCGCGCGATCCGGCGCGGCTTCATGTGCTCGATACGCCCGCGCTGTACGATCCGGAGATCGTGTTCTTCATGAACGGCGCGGCAACGGACGCGGACGGCATCGCGCATTTCCGGCTCGCCCATCCGGACGGCGGCGCCTTCCATACCGCGTACCGCCCCGAGCAGTTCCCGCATGCGACGCGCTGGATCCTGCACAACGCGGACCAGCAGGTCGCCGCGTTCGCGCTGCCGTCGACCTGCGAGCCGGAGGGCTATGAGGCCGAGCGCCGCAAGGGCCATGTCGCGGCGCTCGCGCCGGGCGCGACGCGCCGCTTCGAAGTCGTCACCGGTTACCTGAGCGCGGCGGAAGCACGCGATGCATGACGCACCGCGCGGCCGCCCTGCGTCAGGTCACGAGCGCGATCCCGTGTTCGCGAATCGCCGTTTCGTAGCGGCGGCTCAGTTGCCCGTCGGAGATCACGTAGTTGAAGTCGGCGAGTTCGCCGAAATAGGCCGCGCGCACTTCGTCGAACTTCGTGTGGTCGACGAGCAGGAAGCGGTTCTGCGCGCGCGCCATCACCTTCTTCTTCACGTCGACCTCGTGGAAGTTGAAGCAGGTGACGCCGCAGCGGTCGCTCACGCCGGCCGCCGAGATGAACGCCTTGGACACGCGCACCGTGTCGAGGATGCCCGTCTCGGCCACCGACTCGAACACCATGTTCTTGCGGTGATACGCGCCGCCGCACAGGATCACGTTGCAATGCGGCTTCTGCTGCAGCTTCGCGAACACGTTCAGCGAATTGCAGACGGCCGTGAATTCGAGGTCGTCCGGAATGAAATCGACGACGAACGGCGTGGTCGAGCCGCAGTCGACGAAGATCGTGTCGCCGGTCGTCACGAACCGGGCGGCCAGCTTGCCGATGCGGCGCTTCTCCTCGGTCTGCCGGTCGTTCTCGGTGCTGACCACGTACTCGCCGATGTCGCTGCGCTGCGCGGCGAAGTGGCGCGTCACGTAGCCGCCGATCAGGCTGAGGCCGTGCGGGTTGTCCGCGAGATCGCGGCGGATCGTCATTTCGGAGACGCCGAACAGTTCGGCCACCTCCTTCAGATGAATCGCATTCTGCCCTTGCAGCACGTTCATCAACGTCTTGATTCGTTCGCCCTTCTTCGTTTCCATGCCAGTATCCTGCGTGCCCGTCGCATCCGTCGCTTGTCGTGCCGGGCGCGTGGGCCCGGCCGGAATGTCGTATTTGTAACAAACCGATGTGAAAACATCAACTTTCCGTGTGCCGTTCGGGCACACGCCCCGTGGAGTCCTGAAACATGCCGCTTTCCAACGCCCAACTCGCTCAAACCATCGATCACACGCTGCTCGCGCCCGACGCGAGCGACGCGCAGATCCGCGAGCTCTGCCGCCAGGCGGCCGGGCATCGCTTTTACTCGGTCTGCGTGAATTCGGCGAACGTGCCGCTCGCCGCCCGCGAGCTGGCCGGCACCGGCGTGCTCGTGTGCGCGGTGGTCGGTTTTCCGCTCGGCGCGGCGCTGTCGGCCGCGAAGGCATTCGAGGCGTCGGCCGCGATCGCGGCGGGCGCCGGCGAGATCGACATGGTGATCAACCTCGGCGCGCTCAAGAGCGGCCGCGCCGACGACGTGAAGGCCGACATCGAAACGGTGCATCGCGCGTGCGGCGCGGTGCCGCTCAAGGTGATCCTCGAAACGGGGCTGCTGACCGACGACGAGAAGGTGCGCGTGTGCGAGATGTGCCGCGATCTCGGCGTCGCGTTCGTGAAGACGTCGACGGGGTTCGGCCACGGCGGCGCGACGCTCGCGGACGTCGAACTGATGCGCCGCACGGTCGGCCCCGTGCTCGGCGTGAAGGCGTCCGGCGGCGTGCGCGACCGCGCCGCCGCGCTCGCGATGCTGGCGGCCGGCGCGACCCGGCTCGGCACGAGCTCGGGCGTGGCGATCGTGACCGACCAGGGCGGCAGCGACTCGGCGTACTGACCGACGACGCGCGCCGCCGCCGGCGTCCCGCAGGCGCGGCGGTCGCGGGCCGACTTCGCCGGCCCGGGGAGAAGGCCGGGCGTCCGCCGCGAGCCGGCCCGGGACGGACGCCGGCGGCACCGCCATGCCGCAGCGCACCGCCGCGCCCGTCGAGGTGCCGCATCCCGCGTGGCCCGGCAGGAGGCGGCGCGCGCGCGCCGGCGAGGAGGCCGCGCGTCATCCATACGTGCCCCCGCCCGCCGTCGAACGCATCGCGTCCGCCGCGTCGCCCGCGCCGGCGCCCGCCGCCGGCAACGTCACCGTCACCGTCGTCCCCTTCCACGCGGCGCTGCTGACGCCGATCTCACCGCGATGGCGCTCCACGACCGCCTTGGCGAACGCCATCCCGAGCCCGACGCCCCTGGAATCGGGTTGACCTTCCAGCCGGAAGCGCTGGTAGCGCTCGAACAGTCTGGCCTGATCCTCGGCCGCGATCCCGTAGCCGCGATCACGGATCACGCAGCGCACCGACGCGCGGTCCTCGGTCAGCCCGACGCGGCACTCGACGCGCGTATGCGATGCGCTGTACTCGACCGCATTCCCCAGCAACTTGACCAGCGCGCGCGACAACAGCACGGGATCGCCGTACACGAGCGCGTCCTCGCAAGGCGGTACGTCGCCGACGTCGATGTCCTTTTCGCGGGCGTGCGGCCAGACCTCGTCGCGCGCCTGGTTCATCAGGTCCGCGACGTTGACGAGCTCCGGCGCGTACTCGCCGGCCTCGGCCCGCGACACTTGCGCGAAACCGTCCGCCATCGCCAGCGTATGGCGCGCCAGCCTGCCGATCTCGTGCAGGCGCTCGCGCAACGTGCAGTCGGACTGGCACGGTTCCGGGGCGCCGACGAGCACGACGACCGATGTGAGCGGTGCACGCATGTCGTGCGAGAACAGCGTCAGCATGTCGTTGCGCTGCCGCTCGAGCACCTCGCGGCGGGCGTACGCGCCGCGCAACCGGTCCAGCGCGTCGTTCAGGCGCGCGATCTCCGGCCCCTTGCCCGGCACCGCGACGAGCGGCAACGGGTCGCCCTGGCTCAGCGCGACGATACCGCGGCTCAATGCGTCGAGCGGCTTCGACAGCGTACGCTGCGTGCCGCGCACGAGCAGGATCAGGATGACGACGCAGCAGGCGGCTTCGGCGGCGGACCAGGCCATCCTGAGGCGTGCCGCGTTGCGCTGCTCGACCGCGCGCGACCGCGTGACGTCGAGCACGCGGTCGCGCAATTGCTCCGCCGGCCGCAGGTCGCGCATGATCCGCCGCGTGAAATCCTCGGCGCTCATCGCATAGCGGCCCGTGCGACCCGCGCGGATCGTCGCCGACACCAGCGGCAGCAGGCTGCCGTCCATCGTGTCGTTCAGCCGCGCGAAATCGTTCGCGAGGGTCGCGTCGGCGCGCTGCGGCGCGATCGCGCCGGCAATCAGCGCACGGAGCTGCACGATGCGGCCGCGCATCTGGAGAATGCGCGCGAGCCGCTCGTCGTCGAGCGGCGTGTTCCGCGTCAGCGACGCGACGAACAGCCCGCCGAGCCGCCCGGTGTATTCGCGCAGGTCGCCGAGCAGGTACGCGAGCATCAACGCGTTCGCGGTATCGGGATGGCGCATCGCGGCGCTCGCCATCACGTCACGCGCCAGCGTCGCCAGATCGTCGCCGGCCGCGACCATCCGGTCCTGCGCGGACTGGATCTGCCACACCGCGCGCGCGCTCGACGGCTGCGCGGCGAGCACGTCGATCTCGTGCCGCGCGTCGGCCAGCTCGGTACGGATCGATTCGATCGCATGCAGCGCGATCCCGCGCTCGAGCGCATCGAGCACGCCCGACTGCTCGAGCTGCGTGCGAAGCGCATCGAGCGCCTCGTCCGAGCGCCCCCGTGCAACGCTCACGGCCGCCACGTCGGCCGCCGCGTCGCTGCGCCGATGCGCGAGCAGCACATTGGCCGGCCAGCGTTCGGCCGAGACCCGATTCAACGCGACCATCGCGCGTTCGACCTGCCCGAAGTCGCGCAGATCGAGGCTGCCCTGCCGGTACAGCCGATAGCTGTCCCAGACGTTCGTCCCGCACGCGACCGCCGTCAGCGCCACGACGAGCGCGACGCCGGCACGCATCCACTGCCGGATCGGCAGGCCGCCGGGTTTCGCGAGGTCGGCCCCGGGTTCCGGCGAACCCGTGGCGCATGCGGCCTCGCCCGCTCCGCTAGCCTGCATCGCGCTCTCCCGGCCATCTGCCGGCCCCGCCCGCGCGTCTCGCGCGTCTCGCGGACGTGCCGCCTTCGCGGCGGGACAGGGCCGTCGCCGGTGGGTCGTCGCACAGCGCGCACGGCACGGCGCCATCGATTCGCGTGCGCTTGCCGGCGCGGGGCGGCAACCGGCACGCGACGCAGGCCCGATGGCGGCGCAGCGCATAGCGATACGTGATGAACGACGCGCCGCAATGCGCGCACGACGCGAGGTCGAGCACGCCGCAGTCGACGAAGCGCACGAGCATCCACGCGCGCGTCAGGTCGAGCGGCAGCGCCAGGCCGGCCGCGCCGCCGTGTTCCGCATACAGCGTGTAGGCCTTGATGAGCGCGTCGACCCGGGAGCAGCCCGCCTCGTTGCGCAGGAAACGGTAAATGCCATGGAACAGCGATGCGTGCAGATTCGCGAACCACGTCATGTACCAGTCCGTCGACGACGGCAGCATGCCCTTCGGCGCCGGGACGCCGCGCACCTCGCGGTACAGCCGCGCGAGACGGTCGCGCGGCAGCGCGCACTCGATCTCCAGCATCTGCAGACGCGCGCCGAGCCGGATCAGCGCCACCGCCTGCATCGTCCGTTGCGCATCGTCGGCGAGGCCGTGCCGTCTGGCCGGATCGTTCATCGCGCGATCTCGTCGGGCAGCGCGAGGCCGCTGAGCGTCATCGCGGCGTGCAGGCGCACGATGTCGACGGGCCCCGTCGCGCGGGTCAGCGCCGAGATCACGCCGCACCGGCTCAGGCGCAACGCGCAGACGAGCTGCCCCGCCGACGCGAGGTCGTTCATGTGCTTCACCGACAACGCCGACAACGCGTCGGCGGCATCGGCGTTCACACCCAGACGGAACATGCCGGTCGCGCGATCCGACTGCAGCAGCCGCTGCGCCAGGCACAGATACGACATGTTCACTTCCCACATTGCATCGCTGTCGTTGACAAGTTCCATCGTTCACCTCGATTGATGCGCGATCAGGATCAATGCACGATCGTCATAACGCGTGCCGAGAAAAAACTTATTACGGATCGTTATTTTCTTATTGCAGTGCGAAGCATCGACACTGGACACGCCGCACGATGTGCATCACGTGCCGGCATCGCGCAGCCCTTCCATTCCGGCGCGGCCGCCGGCGTCGCGGACAGCGTCGCGACGATGCTCGCGACGCCTCGCACGGCGGCCTCGACTCCGCCTGAATTGCAAACCGTTGCGATTGAGTCTCGGCGATATCGCGTCGAATGTAAACGCGACGTTAGGCGCAAGACAAATGCAGGATAAACAGCGGGAAAACGGGACTTTAGTATTAAGACTTTCGTCTTGTACAATCCGGTTCGCTCATCATCAATCCGCACCGGCCTCCCCACATTTCATCGTCCCAATGAAAATTCTGATCGTCGACGATCACGCGATCCTGCGGGACGGCGTGGAAATGCTGCTCCGCCAGGAAGATGGCGACACCATCGTCGTTCAGGCAGGCAATGCGGACGACGCGGTGCGGATGCTCGACCGGCACACCGATCTCGACGCGATCGTGCTCGACCTGAAACTCCACGGCATGGACGGGCTCGAAGCCCTCGCGGTGTTCGCGAAGCTGCGCCCGGGGCTGCCCGTCATCGTGCTCTCTTCGTCGGAGGATTCGAGCGCGGTGCGCAATGCGTTCGCGCAGGGTGCCATGGGCTACGTGCCGAAGTCCGCCGGCCCGCGCACGCTGCTGTCCGCCATCCGGATCGCGCTCAACGGCGAGCGCTACGTGCCGCCGCTGCTGCTCGACGAGCAGGCCGCGCCGCAGCCGGACGCCGTCGCGAGCCCGCCGCCCGCGCTGCGCGACGCGACGTTGACGCAACGCCAGATCGAGGTGCTGCGCTTTCTCGCGGAAGGCGTGCCGAACAAGGTCATCGCCGACAAGCTCGGCCTGTCCGAAAAGACCGTCAAGGCGCATATCACGGCGATCTTCAAGGCACTGAACGTGATCAACCGGACCCAGGCCGCCGCGGCCGGCAGGAAGGCCGGGCTGATCTGAGCGCCCTTGCCGCGAGCCGATCCGGACGGCGCGGCGGCGCTTGACCGGCATTGCGTGAATTGCCAACCCGCCGCGAATGGCCTAGATTTTTTTTATCATCATCGCCAGCGGGATCACAGATGGCCTCCACGCCTCGCCCCACGGCCGGGCACGCATCGTCCGACGCGCCAGCCGATCACGACGGTCCGTTCGACCTCGCCGCGGACGTGATCGAGCGCTGGCAGCGCCTGGTCGATCTGATGGCGGACATCGTCGGCGTTCCGGCCGGGCTGATCATGCGTCATGTCGGCAAGGACATCCAGGTCGTGGTGGCGAGCCGCAACGAAGCGAATCCGTTCTACCAGGGCGAGTCGGCCGAACTGTCCGGCTCGGGGCTCTACTGCGAAGCGGTGATCGACAGCGATCGCTCGCTGGTCGTGCCCGACGCGCGCCAGTCGCCGCAATGGCGCCACAACCCGGACCTGCGCGTCAACATGGTGTCGTATCTCGGCCTGCCGATTCACTGGCCCGACCGCACGACGTTCGGCACGATCTGCGTGCTCGACTGCAAGGAGAACGCGTATTCGGAACGGTACATCCGGCTCGTCGAGGAATTCCGCGACCAGATCGAGATGCAGTTGCAGCTGATCGATGCACGACGGGTGGCCGAACGCGAGCGCCGGCGCGCCGCGCAGCTCGCCGAGAACTTCCGCAGGCAGAAGGACCTCGCGACCGAGGCGTCGCACGTCAAGTCGCGCTTTCTCGCGGCCGCGAGCCACGACCTCCGCCAGCCCGTCCATGCGCTCAGCCTGTTCGTCGGCGCGCTGCGGCACGTGCCGATGTCCCCCGACGGCGCGTTGCTCGTCGAGCGCATCAACCAGTCGGTCGACGCGATGGACGAACTGTTCACCGCGATCCTGGACATCTCGCGGCTCGACGCGGGCGTCGTGCCGGTGCGGCGCCGGCCGTTCGCGATCGGCACGGTGCTGGAGCGCGTGTGCAGCGACGTGGCCGTCGATGCGCATGCGAAGGGACTGCAACTGTCGTACGTGCGCAGCTCCATCGTCATCGACTCCGACCCGGTGCTGCTCGAACGCATCGTGCGCAACCTGCTGTCGAACGCCGTGCGCTATACCGACGCCGGACGCATCGTCGTCGGCTGCAGGCGCACCCTCACGCACGTGCGCGTGCAGGTCATCGACACCGGGCGCGGCATCCCCGCCGATCAGCAGAGCCGCGTGTTCGACGACTACTACCAGCTGACCCATCACGGCCGCGGGCACGAACAGGGCATGGGCCTCGGGCTGGCGATCGTGCGGCGCCTCGCGGAGCTGCTCGATTGCCCGCTGATGCTGCGCTCCGAGCCCGGGCAGGGGTCGTGCTTCGAGCTGCAGGTGGCGCGCATGCCCTCAACCGTGCGCCCGCCCACGCCCGTCGTGGACGAGATCGCCGTCGATGCGGCAGCGGCCGCCGCCCATCTCGTGGTCGTGATCGACGACGAATCGGCCATCCGCACCGGCATGTCGATCCTGCTCGCGCAATGGGGCTACCGCGTCGTCGCGACCGCGTCGGCGAGCGAGGCGATCGCCCAGCTGGCCTCGGACGACATCCGCCCGACCTTGCTGATCTGCGACCTGCACCTGCATAGCGACGAGAACGGAATCGGCGCGATCACGCGGCTGCGCGACGAGTACAACGCGGCGATTCCGGCGATGCTGATCACCGGCGACACGATGGCGCGCCGGCCCGGCGGTGCGAAACACGGCGGCTTCATGCTGCTGCACAAGCCGGTGCCGAGCGACAAGCTGCGCTCGGCCATGGAGCGGCTGCTGCGCGCGCAGACGGGGAAACGCACGCGGCAGGCCGGGCCGGGCTGACGCGGTTTCGTGCGCTGTCCGGGTTCGGCCTGTCGCCGGCGTTCGACGAGCGCGGTGCACGCGTCACCGCACGGCATACCGCACCGGGCTCGCGAGTGCGTGTGTGCGCGAGTGCGTGTGTGCGTGTGTGCGTGTGTGCGTGTGTGCGTGTGTGCGTGTGTGCGTGTGTGCGTGTGTGCGTGTGTGCCTGCGTGCCTGCGTGCCTGCGTGCCTGCGTGCCTGCGTGCCTGCGTGCCTGCGTGCCTGCGTGCCTGCGTGCCTGCGTGCCTGCGGGATGATGCGCCGGCAATCCTTCACGCGACGGAACCGTCGTTCGGCCACGCTGCCACGCGCGACGATCGTCAGCCGGCAGCCGATCCCGCTTCGCCCGCCAGCCCCGCGATCCGTTCACGCAGCCGCGGGGCGACGAAATCGAGGAACGCGCGCAGCTTCAGCGGCATCGGCGCCTGCCCCTTGTGCACGAGGCTGACCGGCAGCGGCCGCGATTCGAACGCATCGAGCACCACGTCGAGCGCGCGATCGCGCACGGCCTGCGCGACCTGGTACGACAGCACGCGAATCAGCCCGACGCCGAGCACGGCGGCATCGATGGCCGCCTCGGCCGTGTTCACCGCGAAGCGCGAATGCACGGGCACCGTCAGTTCGCCCTTCTCGCCGTCGAACACCCACGCGCGCCGCGACGCCAGCACCTCGAACGTGATGCATTCATGCTGCGCCAGATCGGCCGGCCCGACGGGCACGCCGTGCGCCGCGAGGTACGCGGGGCTCGCGCAGACCACGCGACGCACGCTGCCGACGCGCGTGGCCATGAAACTGCTGTCGGGCAGTTCGCCGATCCGCAGCGCGACGTCGATCTGCTCTTCCATCAGGTGGGTGACGCGATCCGTCAGCACCAGGCGCACGTCGATCTCGGGATAGCGGGCAAGGAACGCGGCCACCACCGGCACGACATGCAGGCGCCCGAACACGATCGGCGCGGTGACGATCAGCTCGCCGCGCGGCGCCGCGTATTCGCCGGTGGCCGCGCGCTCGGTTTCCGCGATGTCGTCGAGGATGCGCCGGCAACCGGCGACATAGGACTCGCCCGCCTCGGTCAGCGACAGTTGCCGCGTCGTGCGATGCAGCAGCCGCGTGTTCAGGTAGGACTCGAGGTCCGCGATCTTGCGACTCACGGTCGCCAGCGGGATGTCGAGCCGGCGCGCGGCGGCCGACATGCTGCCGGCGTCGACCACCGCCACCAGCAGGGACATCGACTCGAGACGATTCATGTTGCCTCTCGAATTCCGGAAAGATGATTCCAGATTCTGGTGGATTATCTTTCCTGGTGCAAGACGATACGCTCGTTTCACGTCGTCCCGCCGGCCGCGCATCCGCTGCCTGAGGTGACGGATCGCCATGAAAGGAGCCCGCCATGAACGAATTTCCCGTCGCATCCGGCATGCCGCCCGTCGCGGCCGCCGCGCCGCCCGCCGCCGCGTCGCGCGGCAAGATCGTCGCGATGGCCGCCATCGCCGGCGCGGTCGTGACCAACATCTACTGCACGCAGCCGATCCTGCCGCTGATCGCGCGGGACCTGGGCGCCGCCCCGGCGACGGCCGACCTGGTGGCCGGCGCGGCGCTGCTCGGTTTCGCAACCGGGCTCGCGCTGCTGCTGCCGCTCGGCGACCGCTACGACCGGCGCAAGCTGGTGCTCGGCCAGATCGCGCTGGCCTTCGCGTTCGCGGTGGCCTCCGCGCTCGCGCCGGGCGTGTGGGCGCTGATCGGCGCCGCATTCGGGCTCGGCGTGGTGAGCTGCGTGCCGCAGCAACTGGTGCCGTTCGCCGCCGTGATGTCGGCGCCCCACGAACGCGGGCGCAACGTCGGCACGGTGGTCACCGGCATCATGGTCGGCATCCTGCTCGGCCGCGCGGTGAGCGGCCTGATCGCCGCGCACGCCGGCTGGCGCGCGGTGTACGGCGCCGAAGCCGCCGCGATGGTGCCGGTCGGCATCGCCGCCGCGTGGCTGCTGCCGCGCGGCGTACCGACCACCGCGCTGTCCTACGGCCGGCTGCTCGCGTCACTCTGGACGCTGGCGCGCGCACACCGCCCGATCCGCGAGTCGATGATCGTGCAGGCGCTGCTGTGGGCCGCGTTCAACGCGTTCTGGGTCAATCTCGCGGCCTTGCTCGCCGACGGCCCGTGGCACCTCGGCAGCGCGTGGGCCGGCGGCTTCGGGCTGATCGGCGCGGCCGGCGCACTCGCCGCCACGATCGGCGGCCGGGCGTCGGACCGGATCGGCACGCGGCGCGTGATCGGGCTGGGTATCGCGATCGTGACGGTCTCCTACCTGATCCTGGCCGGCGCCGGCAGCTCGCTCGCGCTGCTGGTGGCCGGCGTGGTGGTGCTCGACATCGGGGTGCAGGCCGGCCTCGTCGCAAACCAGACGCGTGCGTTCGCCGCCGATCCGAAGGCACAGGGCCGCATCAACAGCCTCTACATGACCGCGACCTTCGTCGGCGGCGCGCTCGGCGCGATCGTCAGCGGCGCGCTGATGGCGCGCTTCGGCTGGCACGGCGTGGTCGCATTCGGCATCGCGGCCGGGCTCGCCGCCGCGCTCGTGCATCGCTGCCTGGGGCGGCGCTGAGCCGGCGCCCGTCATGATCGACGTCACGCGCGCCCACAAGGCGCTCGCGCATCCGTTCCGGCGGGAAGTGCTGCACTGGCTGAAGGCGCCGGACACATTCGCCGGCGCCGTGCGCCTCCACGCGGGCGACGGCGTGCCGCTGTCGGCGATCGTGGCGCGCAGCGGGCTGTCGCAATCGACCGTGTCGGCGCATATCGCGCTGCTGCGCGACGCGGGCCTGGTCGTCGAGACGCCGGTCGGCCAGTGGCGCTTCGTCGCCCGCAACGCGCCGGCCATCGCCGCATTCGTCGCGCAAATCGCCCGCGAGCTCTGACCCGGGCCGCGACACGAGGGCGCTGCGCCCGCGCGGGCGGGCGCTGGCACACCTCCGCCGTTCGCAACACACGCACGCCGCACGGACCTCCGTCGGCGTTTTTTTGTGCGCTTTCCCTCTCGAATTTCGGGAGGATGATTCTCGATCAACACCCATTATCTGCAAATCACGAAGGATGTATCGTGCTTTCACGGTCGCCGCTTCATCCCCGCGCGCCTCCAAACCCAAGCAATCCGAACCGAATCGAAGCGATCCCCATCATGAACACCGTCTCCTTGCCGGTCGCCGCGACGACACCCCCGCCGGCCGGCGCCGCCACCCGGCCAGCCCTGACGCCACGCCTCGCGACCGGCCTCGCCGGCATGCTGCTCGCATCGCTGCTGGCCATTCTCAACGAGCAGGTCACCGCCGCCGCGATGGCCGACATCCGAGGCGCCTTCTCGATCGGGCACGACGACGGCAGCTGGCTCACCGCGCTGTTCGAAGCGGCCAACGTCGCGACCATGGTGTTCGCACCGTGGTTCGGCATCACCTTCACGCTGAAGCGCTTCACGATCGGCGCGGTACTGGCGACCCTGCTGCTGGGCGTGCTGTGCCCGTTCGCGCCGGGCTTCGCCACACTGACGGCGCTGCGCGTGCTGCAGGGCATCGCGGGCGGCTGCCTGCCGCCGATGCTGATCATCGCGGCGCTGCGCTACCTGCCGCCCAGGACGAAGCTGTACGGGCTGGCCGGCTACGCGATGACGGCGACCTTCGGGCCCGCGCTCGGCACGCCGCTCGCCGCGCTGTGGACCGAGTTCGTCGACTGGCGGCTGGCCTTCTGGCAGATCGTGCCGCTCGGCATCGCGTGCTGCGCGGCAATCGGCTACGGCCTGCCTGCCGATACGCCGAAACCCGAACGGCTGCGCGCATTCAACTGGTCCGGATTCCTCACCGGTTTCCCAGCCGTGGCGATGCTCGTCGTCGTGCTGTTGCAGGCCGACCGCCTCGACGGTTTCGAGTCGCCCGCGATCCGCATGCTGACGGGCGGCGGCCTGGTGCTGCTCGCGGCCTTCCTCGTCAACGAATGGTTTCATCCGCTGCCGTTCTTCAGGCTGCAACTGCTCGCGCGCCGCAACTTCACGCACGGCCTGCTCACGCTGGCCGGCGCGGTGATCCTGCTGACCGCGGTGACCGCGATACCGGGCCGCTATCTGGCCGCCGTGCACGGCTACCGGCCGCTGCAGGCTGCCCCGCTCGCGCTTCTGGTGGCGCTTCCGCTGCTGCTGAGCCTGCCGCTGACGGCCGCGCTCCTGAACCTGCGGCGCGTCGATTCGCGCTGGGTGCTCGCGACCGGCTGCGTGCTGATGGCCGCCACCTGCGCGGCCGGCAGCCGGCTTACGGCCGAGTGGATCCGCGACGACTTCTACTGGCTCCAGTCGCTGCAGATCGCCGCGCAACCGATGCTGATCCTGCCGATCCTGATGGGCGTCACCACCGGCCTGCCGCCCGCCGAAGGGCCGTTCGCGTCGGCGATGTTCAATTCGCTGAAGACCTTTTCCGCCGCACTGGCCGCCGGCCTGCTCGACACGCTGGGCACGGCCCGCGAGCACCTGCATTCGAACCGGCTGGTGGATCAGCTCGGCAACCGCGCGCCGTCGGGCGGCGGCGACCTGCTCGAGCGCGCCACGGGCCTCGCGCCGCTTGCGCACCGGCTGCACGAGCAGGCGCTGGTGCTGGCCTCGGCCGACCTGTACCGGCTGGCCGCCGGTGTCGCCCTTGCCCTGCTGTTGCTCGTGCCGCTGCTGCCGGTGCGGATCGCACCGCCGTGGGCCCCGCAACCCCCTTCCTCGCACTGAGAAACGATCGCCATGTCATCCGCCATCTCCTCCAAGCACAAGACGCTTGCCGCCGCCGCGCTCGTGATCGCCGTCGGCGTCGCGGCCTGCGCCGGCACGCACCATCTCATCGGTTCGCATGCCGAATCGACCGACGACGCATACGTCGCGGCCGACTTCACGCTGGTTTCCCCCCGCGTCGCCGGGCCGCTCGTCGAGGTGCTCGTCGACGACAACCAGTCCGTGCGGGCCGGCCAGCTGCTGCTGCGCATCGACGACCGCGACTTCCGCGCCGCGCTGGCGAGCGCGCAGGCCGACGTCGAAGCCGCCCGCGCGGCGGTGGCCAACGACGAGGCCGAGATCGCGCGGCAGCCGGCGCTGGTCGGGCAGGCGCGCGCCGTGCTGCGCGCCGACGATGCGGCGGTGCAGTTCGCGCAGGCCAACGACGTGCGCTACCGCGACCTGGCCGACACCGGCGCCGGCACCGCGCAGGAACAGCAACGCGCGGGCAGCACCCTGGCCGCGCAGTTGGCGAAACGCGCCGGCGACGCGGCCGCGCTGGCGGCGATCAGCCAGAACCTCGACGTGCTGCGCGCCCGGCGCGACCAGGCGCACGGCGCGCTGGCCCGCGCCGAGGCCGCGCTCGACCAGGCGAAGCTGAACCTGTCCTATACGGAGGTGCGGGCGCCGGTCGACGGCAAGGTGGGCCGCCGCACCGCGCGGGTCGGCGCCTTCGTTGCGCCCGGTGCGCCGCTGCTCGCGATCGTGCCGCTCGCCGATGCGTACGTGATCGCGAATTTCCAGGAGAACCAGATCGGCGCGATGCAGCCGGGCGACATTGCGCACATCCGCGTCGACAGCCTGCCGGGCGTGAGCATCGCGGGCCACGTCGCGAGCCTCGCGCCGGCCACCGGCGTCAGCTTCGCGCCGATCGCGCCCGACAACGCCACGGGCAATTTCACCAAGGTCGTGCAGCGCGTGCCGGTCAAGATCGCACTCGACGCGCCGCACGGGCAGGCCGCCGCGCTGAGCGTGGGGCTGTCCGTCGAAGCCAGCGTCGACACCGGCGCGCACCGCCCGAACGCGAACGACACGGAGGCACGGCGATGAACCCGATCCGCTTACTTTGCGCGGCGCTGCCGCCGCTGCTCGCCGGCGCCGTGCTGACGGCCTGCACGATGGGCCCGAACTTCGAGGCGCCGGTGACCGGCGTGCCGCCCGTGTTCGACCGTACGCAGACGCTGCGCGACACGAGCCAACCGGTCGAGGCTGCCTTCAGGGCCGACTGGTGGACCCTGTTCGACGATCCGGTGCTGGATGCGCTCGAACAGCGCCTGGCCGATGCCAACCTCGACGTGGCGGCCGCCTCGGCGCGGCTGCAGCAAAGCCGCGCCGAACGGCGCGTCGCCGGGGCGGCCGAGCTGCCGACGCTCGGCGCCGCCGGCTCGTATGCGCGCGAGCGCGGCAGCGAGAACGGCATCCTGTCGCTGCTGGGCGTCACGCCGGGCGCGGCACCCGCGCAATCGGCGTCGGGCGATGCGCCGTTCGGCGTGGCCGCCGTGCCCGGCTCGTCGGGCTCGCCTGCCTACAACCTGTACCAGGCCGGCTTCGACGCTTCGTGGGAACTCGATCTCTGGGGCCGCGTGCGGCGCGGCGTCGAGGCGGCCGATGCGCTGACGCAGGCATCGTACGAAGCGCGTAACGCGGTGCTGCTGTCGGCCCGCGCGGAACTCGCCCGCGACTACCTCGAATTGCGCGACGCGCAAGCGCAGCTGCAGATCGCGCAACGCAACCTCGCGATCGCGCGCGACCTGGAAACGCTCACGCAAATCCGCCGCAGGGACGGCGTGACGACCGACCTCGACGTCGCCAATGCGGCCGCGCAGGTGGCGTCCATCGAAAGCCGGCTGCCGCCGCTCGAATCGCGCCGCGACACCCGCATCAACGCAATCGGCGTGTTGCTCGCGCAACCGCCTGGCGCGCTGGCCCCGATCCTCGGCGCGCCGCATCCGGTGCCCGCGCTCCCGGCCAGCGTGCCGGTGGGCTTTCCGTCGGAACTCGCGCAGCGCCGGCCCGACATCCGCCAGGCCGAAGCCCGGCTGCACGCGGCCACCGCCGCCATCGGCATGGCGCAGGCCGACTTCTATCCGCGCATCACGCTGAACGGGAGCGCCGGTTTCCAGAGCCTCCAGCTGTCGAGTCTCGCGAACTGGGCGTCGGGACAATTCGTGGCGGGGCCGTCGATCACGCTGCCGATCTTCGAGGGCGGACGCCTGACGGGCATGTTGAACCTGCGCCGGGCCCAGCAGCAGGAAGCCGCGATCGCGTATCGGCGCACCGTGCTCGAAGCATGGCGCGAAGTGGACGATGCGCTGCTGGCCTATCACGCCGAACAGCAGCGTCACGAGCGGCTCGTCGCGGTCGCGGCGCTGAACCGGCGCGCGCTGGCGATCGCCCAACAGCAGTACCGGGCCGGTGCGGCGGATTATCTCGACGTGCTGAACGCGCAGCGGCAGCTGTTCGACGCACAAGGCCAGCAGGAAGCCAGCGAGGCCGACGCGGCGATGCATCTCGTGTCGCTGTGCAAGGCGCTCGGCGGCGGCTGGGAGACGCGTTTCGGCCACGGGTGAGCGCCGGCCGCCGCATCGCGTTGCGGGCCGGCCCGCGCCGGCGCCTCTTCCCCCCGCGCCGCGGCACCGGCACAATGCCCGTCATGCTCCAGGACAACACCTTCGTCTATCCGTCCGCCGGCCTCGCCGGCCGCCTCGCCAACCGGCTCGTCGCGAGCCGGCCGCTGCTGCGCGCACGCCGCGCGCTGCTGTCGCGCCTGCCATTCCTGCAGCTCGCGAGCGACGTCGAGAACGTCGTGTATTGCACGTGGCTCGTCGATGTCGCGGCCGTCGCGCATCTGGTGCCGCCGGGCATCACGCTCGCGAGCCGCGACGGCCGCACGCCGTTCACGATCCTGACCTACGCGCACCGTCATTTCGGCCCGCGCGTCGCGGGCCCGCTGCGGCGCGTGTTCCCGTCGCCGCTGCAAAGCAACTGGCGGCTCTACGTCGACACGCTGCCGGGCGGCGTACCGGCCGACAGCACGGTGCTGTTCGTGAAGAACGTGTTCGATCATCCGCTCTATGCGCTCGGCAGCCGGCTTTTCAGCGACGCGCTGCCGTCGCATCTCGCCGGGCATTTCACGCACGCGGCGCGTGACGGGCACTATCGCACGCGGCTGTCCGGCGGCGGCAGCGCGCCCGATTTCAGCTGCACGGTGGCGGTGTCGGACGACCGGACGTTGCCGGCCGCGTTCGCCGCGTTCTTCGGGAGCTGGCGCGACGCCGTCGCGACCCTGTCGCTGCAGCACGCCGCCGTCGCGCACGTCGACGACTGCGGCCGGCTCGCCCATGCGTCGATCGAACTGCCGATCGACCTCGACGCCGTCCGGCCGCTGAAGCCGGCCGAGCCGGTCGGCGGCGGCGCGTTCCTCGCCCGCATCGGCGCGACCGGCGAGCCGTTGTGCTTCGTCGTGCCGGATGTCGCGTTCCGGGTGCTGTCGGAGCGGCTGCTGTAGCGCCTGCAGCGCCGCGTTCAACCCGTGCGCCGTACGGCCGCGGGCTCGCTCCCCTCGCCCGCTTCCGCCAGCCGCCCCACGTAGTCGCGCACGAACTGCGCGGCAATCCGTCCCGAGCGCGCGCCGCGCTCGAGCGCCCACTGCAGCGCCGGTTCGCGCGCCGCATGAATCCGCTCCGCATCGAACCCGGCTTCGCCGAGCCGGCTCTCGACGACGGCCAGGTAATCGTCCTGCGTGAACCCGTAGAACGTCACCCAGATCCCGAAACGCTCGGACAGCGAGATCCGCTCCTCGACCGCGTCGCCCGGATGCAGCTCGCCGTTCTCCGCGCGCGACACGTTCGCGTTGTCGCTCGCCTGCTCGGGCATCAGGTGCCGGCGATTGGACGTCGCATACACGAGCACGTTCGACAGGTCGCTCGCGACCGAGCCGTCGAGCACCGTCTTCAGCGCCTTGTAGCCGGTCTCGCCCGCCTCGAACGACAGGTCGTCGCAGAACACGATGTATCGTTCGGGCCGTGCGCGCACCAGTTCGACGATCGCCGGCAGATCGCCCAGCTGCTCCTTGCCGACCTCGATCAGCCGCAGCCCCTGCGCCGCGAACGCATGCAGGCAGGCCTTCACGAGCGACGACTTCCCGGTGCCGCGCGCGCCGGTCAGCAGCACGTGATTGGCCGCGCCGCCGCGCACGAACTGGCGCGTGTTCCGTTCGACGATCGCCGCCTGCCGGTCGACGTTGCGCAGCGCATCGAACGCGATGAGCGCGGGCGCCTTGACCGGTTCGAGCGGCGCCGCACGATCCGCGCCGTCGAAGCCGCGCCAGCGGAACGCGACGGCCGCGTCGAAATCGACGGCCGCGGGCCGACGGGTGCCCGCCAGCGCCTCGAGCGCGGTCGCGATCCGTTCGAGCTGGTGCGCGATGGCCGGCATGTCGGCCGGTGCGCGCCCGTCCGGCAGCGCGGCCATCAGGTTCTGGATGTCGCGATCGCCGCTCATTGCCGGGCCCCCTGCGACGACGCACTCGCCTGGAACGGAAACCGCTGCGCGATCGCCACGCCGGCAAGCGCGACGCCGCCGCCTATCAGGTGATACAGCCGCAGCGACTCGCCGAGCAGTACGATCGCACCGCCGGCCGTCATCACCGGCAGCAGGTTCATGAACATCGCGCAGCGGCTCGGGCCGAGCAGCCGCACGCCCTGCATCCACAGATACGGCAGCACCACCGACGCGAGCACGCCGGCGTACAGGATCAGCGGCACGCTCGCGCGGGTCGGCCACGCGGCCTGCGCGGGCAGCCGCAGCAGCATCGGCGTCATGAACACGAGCGCGGCGAGCGCCTGCACATAGGTCGACTGCCACGCCGGCAGCGCACCGATGCGCCAGCGCTTGAGGAGCACGCCGTACAGCGCGTACGCGGCCGACGCGGCCAGCATCAGCAAGTCGCCCGGATGCACGCCGCGCGCGGCGATCGCCGCCGGGTGCCCCTCGGCGATCAGGTAGACGACGCCCGCGAGCGACAGCACCCCGCCGCCGAGCATGCCCGCGCCCGGCGGATCGCCGAGCAGCAGCGAGCTGAGCACCATCGTCATCAGCGGCACCAGCGCCGTGATGATCGCCATGTTGGTCGCGCTGGTCGTTTTCGCGGCCTCGTAGGACAGGCTCTGGAACAGCGCCATCGCGAGAAAGCCGAGCACCGCGAGCTTCGGCAGGTACGCGACGAGCGCCGCGCGATTGCGCCACGCGGGGCGCAGCGTGAACACGCTCATCAGCGCGACCGCGAGCAGCAGCCGGTAGAACGTGATCGCCGACGGATCGATCGTCGATGCCGACAGCTTCGACACGACCACGTTGCCGGCCCACAGCGCGATCGCGCAGAAAGGAAACAGAAAAGGAGACTTGTTCATCGCATTTGACGGATTAATATCGTGACAGGGATCTGGCGTGGATGGGTACGCCATCGTGCCCGCCCGCCCAACTGCCTGTCTCACGCCAAAATGTCACGACTTGTCGCCAATCGGACACTCGAGTCCACCCCGCCCGGCGCGCACCTGCGCTTTGAATCGACGCCGATGCCCGTATCGGCGATGGCGGCGACGTACGCGCACGGCACCTCGATCGCGCCGCACCGCCATCGCCGCGCGCAACTGCTCTACGCGATCGAGGGCGTGATGCACGTGCAGTCCGAAGGCGCGTCATGGGTCGTGCCGCCGACGCGCGGCGTCTGGCTCGAGGCCGGCCTCGACCACACGGTGCAGATGAGCGGCGACGTGCAGATGCGCACCGTGTTCGTCGAGCCCGGCGCGGTCGAGCACCTGCCGGCGCGAAGCTGCGTCGTCGAAGTGCATCCGCTGCTGCGCGAGCTGATCCTCGCCGCGGTCGACGTGCCGCTCGACTACGCGCCGGGCTCGCGTCACGATCACCTGATGCACCTGCTGCTCGCCGAGGTGACGGTCGCGCCGCTGCTGCCGCTGTACCTGCCGTGGCCGCACGACGCGCGGCTGCGCACGATCTGCGACGCGCTCGTCGCCGCGCCCGACGATCCGCGCACGATCGCCGAATGGGCCGACCTGCTCGGCCTGTCGGTCCGCACGCTGCATCGCGCGTTCCGGCGCGAGACGGGGCTCAGCTTCCGCCGCTGGCGCGAACAGGCGCGGCTGCTGCTCGCGCTCAAGCGCCTCGCGCACGGGGAGAAGGTGCTGACCGTCGCGATGGATCACGGCTACAGCAGCCAGAGCGCGTTCTCCGCGATGTTCAAGCGGCACTTCGGCGTATCGCCGTCGGCGTTCTACGCGTAGCGCGGGCGCGTGGCCGCCTCGGCCGCCGCGGGCATCGCAAGCGATAGAATCCCGCCCATGAACACGCTCAGCCCGCGCCGCTTGCCGGCATCGATGCACGCATCCCGGCCCATGCAGGCCTTCACGTGGGACCACGCGCCGATCGTCGACGCGTGCCCCGTTCAGGCAGCCGACGGCCATCTGCTCGTGTTGACGGCGGACGGCGCGCTGCACGGCGTCGACCTCGATACCGGGCGCCGCACGGCGCGCTGCACGGTGGCGCTGCCGCCGCTCCCGCCCGCCGCAGACAACGGCGCGTTCGGCACGCCCGCCTATCGGCTGCACGCCGCGCCCGACGGCCGATACGCGGCGATCGTGACCGACTACGGACGGCACGGGCTCGTCGTCGACACCGCCACCGGCGCGCCGACGATGCAGCTCGACGGCGGCGACTACTACGGCCATACCGTCCCGTTCAGCGCGTGCTTCGTTCGCCATCGCGAGCGCACGATCTTCGTGCATCGCACCGCGTGGAACCGGCTCGACGCGGCCGATCCGGCCACCGGCGCGCGGCTGACCGCGCGCGAGATCGCCCCGCATGCGGACCACGGCCGGCCCGCGCACGCGCTCGACTACTTCCACGGCCGGCTCGCGCCGAGCCCCGACGGCAGCCGGCTGTTCGACGACGGGTGGGTCTGGCAGCCGCTCTCGATCCCGCGCGCGTGGTCGGTGACCGACTGGCTCGACGCCAATCCGTTCGAGAGCGAGGACGGTGACTCGGTGGTCAGGCTGACCTGTCGCGACGACTGGGATACGCCCGCATGCTGGATCGACAACCGGCACATCGCGTACTGGGGGCTCGCCGACTGGGACGAGGACGAATTCGCCGAAACCGGGCAAGGCCCCGGCGTGCGCATCCTGGATGCGACCGGCGCCCGGCAGTCGCCGGAACGGCGCGTGCCGATGGCGACCGAGCCCGACCGGATCCACGACCTGTTCAGCGACGGCGCGGCGCTGTACGTCGCGACGCCCGCCGGCACGACGATCTGGCGCCTGGACCCCGGTGCGCCGCCCGATCGGCTGCCGGGCTTCGTCGCGCGGCGGCACGACCCGGTGCGCGCCGCGCTGATCGCATTCGATGCCGGCGCGATCGCCGAATGCCGCTTGCCCGCGCCGGCCGCGCACGCGCGATGACGCCCGGCGCTAGCGCGCCGCGATCGCCACGATGAACGACACGCAGGCGGCCGCCGACGCGATCGTGCGCACGTGATTCCACATCGTCCAGTCGTGCACGTAGCGCGCCCACAACGCCGCGCCCTGCACGGTCGACGCATCGGCCGCGGCGAGCGCATCGTTGAGCGGCACGTTGACGGCCATCGTCACCGCGAACATGCCGACCACGTACAGCATGCCGCCCGCGACCGCCGCCATCGCGCCCGGCCGGTCGCGATCGAACAGCGCGACCGCGATCAGGGCAAGCGCCATCAGCGTCGTGACGAGGAACAGCGGCATGAACGGCGAACGCACGATGTCGACGTTGATCGCGTTCATCGCAGCCATGCCCGCATGCGGCGCGATTCGCGCGAGCGACGTCATCACGAACGTCGAGAACGCGAAGTACACGCCGGCCATCAGCCCGCAGCCGACGGCGGAGCCCCACAGCAGGACCGAAAACGCAAGCGCGATCATGATCCTGCGCGCCACACGCCGGTCGCGGCGGTCGCGCGCGCGTAATCGGCGAACCTCCGCGCCGGCCGCCCGAGCGTCTCCTCGATGCCGTGCGTCACCGCGCTGTTGCGTCCGTCGAGCACCGTGCCGAACAGCTCGTCGAGCAGCCCGACCACCGGCTCGGGCACGCCGGCCTCGCGCAAGCCCGCGACGAACGCATCGGCCGGTATCTCGCGATAGGCGACCGGCCGCCCGGCGGCCCGTGCGATTTCGCCGACGGCTTCGGCAAACGTCAGCGCGTGCGGGCCCGTAGCCTCGATCACGCGGTTCGCGAACCGCGCGTCGGTGAGCGCGGCCACGGCCACGTCCGCGAGATCGTCCGCATCGACGAACGGCTCGCGCACCGCGCCGGCCGGCAGCGCGACCTCGCCCGCCAGCACGCTGTCGAGCAGATAGCCTTCGGAGAAGTTCTGGTCGAACCAGCTCGCACGCACGACACCCCATCCCGCGCCCGATGCCCGCAGCGCGGCCTCCGCCGCCTGCGCGCACGGCTCGCCGCGCCCGGACAGCAGCACCACGCGCTCGACGCCGCTTTCACGCGCCAGCCGGGCGAATGCGGCGATCGCCTCCACCGCGCCCTCGACGGCGAGGTCGGGCTGGTAGGTCACGTACGCGGCCGACACGCCGTCGAGCGCGGCGGGCCAGGTGGCCGGCGCCGTCCAGTCGAAGCGGACGGGCGTCGTGCGCGACACCGGCCGGGTGGCGATGCCGCGCGCGCGCAGCCGGGCATCGACGCGGGCGCCCGTCTTGCCCGAAGCGCCGACGATGAGGATGGGAAGGGCCGACATGTGCGTCTCCTTTGATGAAAATACGAGAATATCTCGCATTTGAAAAACACGATAGACTCTCGCATTAGCAACGTCAAGTTTTTCTGGAGGCGGCATGGGCCGACAAAAACCGGGGCAGGACGACGAGCCGGAAGCGGCGGCCGCCGACACGCCGGCACGCGCGCGGCTCGTGCCGACCCAGCAGCGCAGCCGTGAACGGTTCGAACGCATCCTGGCATGCGCGTCGGAGGTGATGATCGAGAAGGGTTGCGACGCGTTCCGGATGAGCGACATCGTCGAACGCACGGGCATCTCGTTCGGTTCGCTGTACCAGTACTTTCCGGACAAGGCAGCCGTGATCGGCACGCTCGCGGAGCGCTACAACGCCGCCGGGCACGACTGCGTGCGGCGCGATCTCGCCGCGATGAAGACGCTCGACGACCTGCACGACACCCTTGCCCGCATCACGGACAGCTATTACCGGATGTTCGTCGACGAGCCGCTGATGCGCGACATCTGGCGGGCCACGCAGGCCGACCGTGCGCTGCAGGCGCTCGACCGGGAGGACGGGGAGTTTCTGGCGGGGTTGTTCGCGGATGCGCTGGAAGAGGTCGCGCCCGACACGACCCGCGCGCAACGCAGTGCATTCGCCGGGCTGATGATGATCCAGATCGCGGCGGCCGTGCGCCACGCGATCACGCTGCCGCCGAAGACGGCGCGGCAGATGCTGGCGATGTTCAAGCGGATGCTGCCGCGCGACCTGGGCGGGCTCGACGCCTAGCCGCGCCCGCCAATGCACGCGGCCGCCCGAAGGCGGCCGCGCGGGACGGCAACGTCTGCCTCTTACTTGCTGTAGTCGTACACGCCGCGCCCGGTCTTGCGCCCGAGCCTGCCCGCCGTCACCATCTCGCGCAGCAGCGGGCACGCGCGATACTTCGGATCGCCGAAGTCCTTCACGAACACGTCCATCACCGCGAGGCACACGTCGAGGCCGACGAGGTCGGCCAGCGCGAGCGGCCCGATCGGGTGGTTCGCGCCGAGCTTCATCCCCGCGTCGATCTCCTCCGCCGACGCGATGCCTTCCGCGAGCACGAAGAACGCCTCGTTGATCATCGGCACGAGGATCCGGTTCACGACGAAGCCCGGCGAATTGCGCACGCCGATCGGCGACTTGTCGAAACGCTCGGTCAGCTCGCGCACCGCCGATGCGGTCGCATCGCTCGTCTGCAGCCCGCGGATGATCTCGACGAGCGGCATCAGCGGCACCGGGTTGAAGAAGTGCATGCCGACGAAGCGCGACGGATCGGCGAGCGGCGCGGCAAGCGCGGTGATCGAGATCGACGACGTGTTGGTCGCGATGATCGCGTCGGGCCGCGCGACGGCCTCGATCTGCTTCAGGATGCGGCCCTTCAGCTCGACGTTCTCGGTCGCGGCCTCGATCACGATATCGACCGCCGCGAGCTTCGCGTAATCGGTCGACGTCGTGATGCGCGCCAGCGCCGCATCGCGCGTGGCTGCGTCGAGCTTGTCCTTCGACACGAGCCGCTCGAGGCTGCCCTTCAGCGTCGCGACGCCCTTCTCGAGCGCGGCGTCGCTGACGTCGATCATCACGACGTTGAGTCCCGCAACGGCGGCGGTTTGCGCGATGCCGTTGCCCATGGTTCCGGCGCCCACGACGCCGACGATTTCGATGGCCATGAAATTTCCTGTGTGTTCGGGTGCTGAGCGTCGATTATCAGATGTTCTCGAAGATCGCCGCAATCCCCTGGCCGCCGCCGATACACATCGTCACGAGCGCGTAACGCCCGCCGATGCGCTTCAGTTCGTACAGCGCCTTGACCGTGATCAACGCGCCGGTCGCGCCGATCGGGTGACCGAGCGAGATGCCCGACCCGTTCGGGTTGACCTTCGCCGGATCGAGGCCGAGCTCCTGCGTGACCGCGCATGCCTGGGCGGCGAACGCCTCGTTCGCCTCGATCACGTCGAGATCGGTGATCTTCAGGCCCGCGCGTTCGAGCGCCTTCTGGGTGGCCGGCACGGGGCCGATGCCCATGTACGCCGGATCGACACCCGCGTGCGCATACGCGACGAGCCGTGCGAGCGGCTTCACGCCCTGCGCGCGCGCGGCGTCCGCGCTCATCATCAGCACGGCCGCGGCCGCGTCGTTGATGCCCGATGCGTTGCCGGCCGTCACCGTGCCGTTCTCCTTCTTGAACACCGGGCGCAGCTTCGTGAAATCGTCCGCGCTCGCATCATGACGCACGTGCTCGTCGGTGTCGAACGCGACCTCGCCCTTCTTCGTGCGGATCGAGATCGGCAGGATCTGGTCCTTGAAGCGCCCTTCCGCGATCGCGCGCGCCGCGCGACGATGCGATTCGAGCGCCAGCGCGTCCTGCGCGTCGCGCGAGATGCCGTACTTCTCCGCGACGTTCTCGGCCGTCACGCCCATGTGGATCGTCTGGAACGGGTCGTGCAGCGCGCCGAGCATCATGTCGACGAGCTTGGCGTCGCCCATGCGCTGGCCGAAGCGCGCGGCCGGCACCGTGTAGGGCGCGCGGCTCATGTTCTCCGAGCCGCCGCCGATCGCGACGTCGGCGTCGCCGAGCATGATCGTCTGCGCGGCCGACACGATCGCCTGCAGGCCCGAACCGCACAGGCGGTTCACGGTCAGCGCGGGCGTGTGCTGCGCCACCCCGCCGTCGATCGCCGCGACGCGCGCGAGATACATGTCCCTCGGTTCGGTGTTCACGACGTGGCCGAACACCACATGCCCGACCGCATCGCCCGGCACGTTCGCGCGCGACAGCACTTCGCGCACGACCTTCGCGCCGAGGTCCGTCGGCGAGAAATCCTTCAGGCTGCCGCCGAAATCACCGATCGCGGTACGGACACCGCTCACCACCACGACTTCTTTCGCTGCATTGCTCATCGTCTCACTCCGGTTCGTTCGCGCCCGCAGGCGCGGGGATGCGTTGCGTTACATGTTCGGGTAATTCGGCCCGCCGCCGCCTTCCGGCGTGACCCACACGATGTTCTGGGTCGGGTCCTTGATGTCGCAGGTCTTGCAGTGCACGCAGTTCTGCGCGTTGATCACCAGGCGATCGCTGCCGTCGTCGTTCTTCACGAACTCGTACACCGCCGCCGGGCAGAAGCGCCCCTCCGGCCCCGCGTACGTGTGCAGGTTCACGTTCACCGGCACGTTCGCGTCCTTCAGCGTCAGGTGCGCCGGCTGGTTCTCCTCGTGGTTCGTGTTCGAGATGAACACCGACGACAGCCGGTCGAACGTCAGCTTGCCGTCCGGCTTCGGGTACACGATCGGCTCGCATTGCGACGCCGGCTTCAGCATCTCGTGATCCGCGTGCTTGTGACGCAGCGTCCACGGCACGTTGCCGCCCATCAGTTTCTGCTCGATGAATACCATCGGCGTACCGATATACAGCCCCTTGGCCATCCACTGCTTGAAGTTGCGCGCGCGGTACAGCTCCGTGTACAGCCACGACTGCTTGAACGCGTCCGGGTATGCGTTCAGTTCGTCCGACTGGCGGCCGGCCTGCACCGCGTCGAACGCGGCGTCGGCCGCCAGCATGCCGGTCTTGATCGCCGCATGGCTGCCCTTGATCCGCGACGCGTTCAGGAAGCCCGCGTCGTCGCCGATCAGCGCGCCGCCCGGGAACACCGTCTTCGGCAGCGACACCAGCCCGCCCGCCGTGATCGCGCGCGCGCCGTACGACACGCGCTTGCCGCCTTCCAGGAACGCGCGGATCGACGGGTGCGTCTTGTAGCGCTGGAATTCCTCGAACGGCGACAGGTACGGGTTCGTGTAGCCCAGGCCCACCACGAAGCCGACCACGACCTGGTTGTTGTCCATGTGATACAGGAACGAGCCGCCGTACGTGTCGGACTTCAGCGGCCAGCCGGCCGTGTGGATCACGAGGCCCGGCTTGTGCTTCGCGGGATCGATTTCCCACAGTTCCTTGATGCCGATCCCGTATGCCTGCGGATCGGCGTTCGCGTCGAGCTTGAACTTCGAGATCAGCTGGCGGCCCAGGTGGCCGCGGCAGCCCTCGGCGAACAGCGTGTACTTCGCGTGCAGTTCCATGCCGAGCTGGAAGTTCTCGGTCGGCTCGCCGTCCTTGCCCACGCCCATGTTGCCGGTCGCGACGCCCTTCACCGAGCCGTCGTCGTTGTACAGGATCTCGGCGGCCGGGAAGCCCGGGAAGATCTCGACGCCCAGTGCCTCGGCCTGCTGGCCCAGCCAGCGCGTGACGTTGCCCAGCGAGATGACGTAGTTGCCGTGATTCTTGAAGTTGTCGGGCAGCGCCCAGTTGGGCGTGGTGACCGCGCTGCTCTCGGACAGGAACAGGAAGCGGTCTTCGGTCACCTCGACGTCGAGCGGGGCGCCGCGTTCCTTCCAGTCGGGGAACAGCTCGGTGATCGCGCGCGGATCCATCACCGCGCCCGACAGGATGTGCGCGCCGATCTCGGAACCCTTCTCGAGCACGCACACGCCGATCTCGGCGCCTTTCTCGGCGGCCAGCTGCTTGAGCCGGATCGCCGCCGACAGCCCGGCTGGGCCGCCGCCGACGATCACGACGTCGTATTCCATCGATTCGCGCGGGCCGTATTGC
>NZ_JPGM01000048.1:0-2005 GCF_000731655.1 Burkholderia sp. MSh2
GCTCGGTGATCGCGCGCGGATCCATCACCGCGCCCGACAGGATGTGCGCGCCGATCTCGGAACCCTTCTCGAGCACGCACACGCCGATCTCGGCGCCTTTCTCGGCGGCCAGCTGCTTGAGCCGGATCGCCGCCGACAGCCCGGCTGGGCCGCCGCCGACGATCACGACGTCGTATTCCATCGATTCGCGCGGGCCGTATTGCGCGAGCAAGTCCTGTGTGGTCAAAATCCTGTCTCCTCCTGCGTCCCGACCGTCAGCCGGTCAGAACTGATCTTCCGTCAACGCGAGCACGCTCTCGTTGCCTTTCGCGCCGACGATCGACGCCTCGAGTGCGCCTGCCTGCACCAGCACGTGTTCCGCATAGCATTGCGCGATCGCGATCTTCGCGTCGAAGAATGCCGGGTCGCTTGCGCGCTGCGCCTGCGCCGCCACCAGCGCGCGGCCCATCTGCCACCCGCACAACACCACGCCCGCCAGCTTCAGGTACGGCACGCTGCCCGCGAACACCGCGTTCGGGTCCTGCTTCGCGTTCGCCACCACGTAATCGACCACCGACGACAGCGCGCGCGCGCCCTTCTCCAGCTGCGCCTTCACCGATGCGGCCGCCGCACCGTCCAGCTTGCCCAGCGCCGCCACCGTCGCGTCGATCTCCGCGATCAGCGCCTTCGCCACCGCGCCGCCGTCGCGCATCGTCTTGCGCCCCACCAGGTCGTTCGCCTGGATCGCCGTCGTCCCTTCGTAGATCGCCAGGATACGTGCATCGCGGTAATACTGCGCCGCGCCCGTCTCCTCGATGAACCCCATCCCGCCGTGCACCTGCACGCCCAGGCTCGCCACGTCGTTCACCATCTCCGTGCTCCAGCCCTTCACCACCGGCACCAGATACTCGTAGATTGCCTGATGACGCTCGCGCGTCGCCTCGTCCGAATGGCGGTGGGCAATGTCGCTGTGCGCCGCGGCCACGTAAGCCAGCGCCCGCGCGCCTTCGGTCAGCGCGCGCATCGTGCCCAACATGCGGCGCACGTCCGGGTGATGGATGATCGTCACCGACTGCTTGGCCGAACCGTCCACCGGGCGGCTTTGCACGCGTTCCTTCGCGAATTCCGCCGCCTTCTGGTACGCGCGATCGGCCACGCCGATCCCCTGCATCCCCACGCCGAAGCGCGCCGCGTTCATCATGATGAACATGTATTCGAGGCCGCGGTTTTCTTCACCGATCAGGTAGCCGATCGCCCCGCCGTGATCGCCGTACTGCAGCACTGCCGTCGGGCTCGCCTTGATCCCGAGCTTGTGCTCGATCGACACGCAGTGCACGTCGTTGCGCGCGCCCGGCGAGCCGTCCTCGTTGACCAGGAACTTCGGCACGATGAACAGCGAGATGCCCTTCACGCCTTCCGGCGCATCGGGCGTGCGCGCCAGCACCAGGTGGACGATGTTGTCCGCCATGTCGTGCTCGCCCCACGTGATGAAGATCTTCGTGCCGAACACCTTGTACGTGCCGTCGCCCTGCGGCTCGGCGCGCGAGCGCACCAGCGCCAGATCCGAGCCCGCCTGCGGCTCGGTCAGGTTCATCGTGCCGGTCCATTCGCCCGAGATCAGCTTCGGCACATAACGCTGCTTCTGCTCATCCGTGCCGGCCGTCAGCAGCGCCTCGATCGCGCCGTCGGTCAGCAGCGGACACAGCGCGAACGACAGGTTCGCCGCGTTGAGCATCTCGATGCACGGCGTCGCGATCAGCTTCGGCAGCCCCTGGCCGTCGTATTCGGCCGGATGCTGCAGCCCCTGCCAGCCGCCCTCGACGAACTGGCGGAACGCTTGCGCGAAGCCCGGCGTCGCGGTCACGACGCCGTCCTTCCAGCTGCTCGGGTTGCGGTCGCCTTCGACGTTCAGCGGCGCGAGCACCTCGCCGCAGAATTTCGCGGATTCGTCGAGCACGGCCTGCGCGGTGTCGTAGCCGGCATCCTCGAAGCCCGGCAACTGCGCAACGGCGTCGATGCCTGCGAG